>WTAX01000181.1 GCA_013139395.1 Gammaproteobacteria bacterium
ATGGCAATGCTGTAACCCTCCTCGCCACTTGAACTGGCGGCACTCCAGATATTAACTGTCTGTGAAACAGGACGGTCTTTTAACTGTTTTTTTAAAAACTCGAAATGTTTTTCTTCACGAAAAAACCAGGTTTCATTAGTGGTCAGCAAATCAATAAATTGCTGCATTTCACCGGTACCCGCCTGTTCATCTTTATTTAGATATTGAATATAGTCATCATAACCATCTAAATTAAGTGCCACCAGGCGTTTTCTCAAACGACCGGCAACTAAAGACCGCTTAGCTTCCGACATTGAAATGCCGGCTTTTCTATGAATAAGCTGACGTAATTTTTCAAAATCCTGATCACTGAGTTCAAATAGGGCTAGTTTATTCATCTTAGTCCGATTGATATTGAGAGTTTATATTTATTCAATATGTTTTATGTTTAAGGTTTTTATGTAGGGGCATTATTCATCGGGCTTATTTTTTACGACCCATTTAGGTGAATGAATTCGCCCCTGCAATTAGTGAACGATACTATTACCTTTGCTGGCAATGGATTTTTGTTTAAGTGAATCAAAATATTGATGTTCACTGCCTACAACCCGTTTAATCAGGCTTGGAATATCAAGTACCAATGCGACCATGCCGCTACCCAGAATGGTGAAGCCGGCAAAGCCGGATAAACCTTTAAATACACGTCCTAAAGGTTTAATCACCGCTTGAACTTCACCTAAAAGTTCATCAACTACCAGACCAATTTTTTTATTGGAAAATTCAACGACAACCAGGTTGTGACGTTCTCTATCGGTGTGAGTCATATAAGTTTCATTATATTGTTCATTATCCACATCAAAATATTCTTTTAAATGAATAATAGGCAATACATCTTCTCTTAACGTGATGTAATTTTGCACAGAGGCCTCTTTGATCTGAGCTGGTGTCAGGGTAAGACATTCATGCACCATATCAAGAGGGAAAATATAAGATTCGTCATCAATACTGACATTAAAACCATCAATAATTGCCAGAGTGAGTGGTAACTGAATGGTGATAGTGGTACCAACACCGAGTTCAGAGTCAATATAGACATTACCTCTAAGTGATTCAATATTACGGCGTACTACGTCCATACCGACGCCGCGGCCGGAAATATTGCTGACTTGCTCAGCAGTTGAGAATCCAGCAGCAAAGATCAGATTGAAACATTCTTGTTTGGTGAGCTTTTTATGCTCATCAATAATACCTTTTTCAAGTGCTTTTTCCCGTAGGGCATTATGATCCAGACCCTTGCCATCATCGATGATCTGAATGGTAATATAACCCGCTTCATGTTGAGCCTTTAAGGTGATGATACCTTCTGCTGGTTTACCAACACGCTGTCGTTCATCAGGCATTTCAATACCATGATCCAAAGAATTTCGAATAAGATGCATGAGCGGATCGCCGATTTTTTCGATAACAGTTTTATCTAATTCGGTATCGGCACCATAAATTTCCAGTTTGATTTGTTTATCAAGATCTCTGGATATATCTCGAATAACCCGGTGAAAACGATTAAAAGTCATGCCGATAGGTACCATGCGCAGCCCCAGAGCAATTTCACGCAGTTCTTCTAAAGACATGGTTAAACCTTCCATGGTTTCTTCCAGTTCTTCATTTTGAATAGTTTCAGTGATCTGATTGAGTTTGGCACCATTTATGACCAGCTCACCCACCAGGTTGATTAACTTGTCTAATTTACCTGAATCAACTTTAACAAAATTTAAGGCTTTTTGTTTTTGCTCCCGGACTTTTGTTTGTTTATTGAGCGCTTCTTTAACGACTTCTTTTTGCACTACTTTATTTTCCACCAGCATATCACCGGTTCGATTTTGCGAAGCAGGTTCACCAGCTTCGATTTTCTCCTGTTGTTGATTCAAAATGCGTTGTAATTCGTCGGCTGTCAGACTGCCGGTTTGTATTAATATTTGTCCAAGAGCCATTTCTTCTTCAGGTAATTGTTCAATAAGATGCTTGTATTCAGAAAAATGTGTTTGCGGGGGGAGAATGGTCAGTTGACTTACATCTGAAAACTGAAAGATGTCACTGATAATTTCTTTTCTGACATTACTTTTTAAAGCAATCTCCCAGCCAAGGTAGCAACTTTCAGGGTCCATATCATCAAGATCAGGTATTGCGTTTGGTATAAATACTGCTTCAACTATCTCACCTAAATCAGCTAATTCACGAAACATTGACGCAGGGTCAAATCCCTGACGAAATGTATCAATACCAAGTCTTAAGGAAATATGGTAGTGTTCGGTTTGGGTGTGTTCTTCTTCATCATTTTCACTGCTTGGGGGATTATCATCGGGTGTTATCTGCTCCGCTTCACAGGCAGGTGTTTCTGAACCACCCGTTTTAAAGGCGGTGAGTAATTGTATTAACTCTGCTTCTTCAGTTTTATCACCCTCAAAATCATCTGCAATACCATCAAGTAAGGTGGCAATATAATCTTGTGAACGCATTAGAACCGTGATTAATTCGGATGAAGTCGGGATCAGGCAATTGCGCATATCATCTAAAATATTTTCCACAATATGAGTAAAATGAATGATGTGATCAAGACCAAATAAACCGGCTGAGCCTTTAATGGTATGAGCAGCACGAAAAATTTTATTTATAATTTCATCATCATCGCCGGATTCTTCCAGTGCTAATAAGGATTCTTCCATTTCTTGCAGTAACTCTTCACCTTCAGAAATAAATATTTGTATGTTCTCATCAATTTCCACGAATTACCTCACTGGTCTGCTGTATTTTCTAAGTTAAAATAATCATTCATAAACATGGCTGTCATTTTATTACTCACGGCATCAGAGGGATTAAGCAATTCAAATGATTGATTTTTATCTAAGGCCATTTTTTTACAGCTTGCTAAAAGTTGTATAAATGAAGCATCTACCTCAGTGACAGCAGAAACATCAAGGCTTAAATTTGTATTTGCTTGCCAGTTATCATGTATTTTCTGGTGAATTTGTGCAATTTCATAAATGGTACACTCACCACTTAATTGTATCGAGTCCATTGAGCTATCCTCGTTGTTAATAGCAAGCGGATTATCTTTATCTGTACTATTTTCTACGATATCTTCTGCAATTTCGACAGAATGATCGGTTAGTAATTCATCTATCATTTCTTCTACAAAAGATGTTGGGCCTGAGTTGTGCAATTAAATCACCTTTTATTCTTCTACAGCATTATTTTTATGCATATTACTGACAATGGCCACTTCTTCAGCAGAAAGTACCTGACTGATATCCAGAATAATAATAAATCCATCCTCAGTTCGAGCCATGCCTTTAATAAAGTTGGTTTGTATTTTTGCACCCAGAGTCGGAGTAGGTTCGATATCTGAATCCGGTATTTCAATAACTTGTAATACCTTATCAACAACAATGCCCATGACTACTGACTCATCATCAATATCAATTTCCATAATAATAATACAAGTACGCTTGTCAGAATTGTGTCGATTAAGAGCAAATTTTTCTGCCAGATTAATAACCGGAACCACATTACCACGTAGATTAATAACACCTTCGATGAAATTGGGCACCATAGGCATTTTTGTTAATTTGCCATAGCGAATAATTTCACGAATATTCATTACCGGCACAGCAAGCTCTTCCTCTGACAGGTCGAAGGTTAAATGTTGATCCTGCTCTGTCACAGCGAGATCCTTAACAATTTCTTCAAGAGACATTTTATTTTCCTATAATCCAGATATAACATGGATAAATTTGTGGTAAGACCCATTATTTAAAAAACTTAAAAAAATCGTAACTATTCAGTGAGTACTTCTAAATTACTAGTGTTAAGCCTATGGTCACTTATTTTTATAACTTTGAAAACTCGCTACGCTCAAACAATCAAAGTCAGAAAAATAAGCAACCACAGGCTTTTTGTAAATAACACGCTGAATAATTACAAAAAATCAAATAATAAGTCTTACTTATACTTTAGTAGAAAGTGATGCCAAAGTGACTTTAAAAACGTTCAAAGTCATCGGCTATATCATCATTTTCTGGAAAATCCATTATATTGCTGGATGCATTAGTAGAGGCCAGCTCTTCAGAAAGGGCTGCATTATTCTGAGCCA
>WTAX01000185.1 GCA_013139395.1 Gammaproteobacteria bacterium
ATATTCTGACTGTTGTGTTTGATGAAAAGACAACAGGTAAAAAAGAGACTAAAACAGAAGATAAAAAGGGTATGACCATTGGTTTATCCAATCCCACTATTTTTGGTAAAGCGGTGAGCACTGATGCAACGACAGGTAATGCGGTTGCTGATACAGGTCTGGGGCTGGCAGATGAATTGCTTCAGATGTTGAATGCCAGTGTCGCTTCCAATAATGATTTTAAATCTAAAGGCAAAAGTGAGCAGAAAAACAGCCTCACAGGTAATATTGGTGTAACAGTTGTTGATGTATTACCCAATGGTAACTTAATCATCCAGGGTGAAAAACTGGTGACGATTAATCAGGGTGATGAGTATATTCAGCTATCAGGAGTGATTCGCGGCCGGGATGTTAGTCTGGATAATAAAATTTCTTCATCAAAAGTTGCCAATGCACAAATTGTCTATAGCGGCGTTGGTCTGACCCATGACTCAAACTCAGCAGGCTGGGGCAGTCGCTTCTTCCTGAGTGATGTCTGGCCGTTTTAGGGATTGTTGGAAATTTATTTCCTTACAAGCCCTTATGATCTTTATTTTATAGGATAAATACCTCACTCTTTTTATTCTATAGGATAAATACCTCACTCTTTTTATTCTTATAGGTATTCGACCCTGTCTCTCTTAACAGCTCACACTTTCTCTTCTTCTGGCCTCTATCTTGCATTAATTCATTTATAACAATCTTAAAACGTGAATTTTTGACGCAGGGTGGTGAGATATGAAGCGATATCTGCTTTTATTATTATTAATAATTAGTTTTATTTCAAATACTGTTTTTGCTGAACGTATTAAAGACATAGCAATGGTGGCAGGTATACGTAATAACCATCTGATTGGCTATGGTCTGGTGGTTGGTCTGGATGGTTCTGGTGATTCTAGTGCATCGTTTACAGATGATAGTATGAGAAATATGCTTGAACAATTAGGCATTACACTCCCTCCTGGTGCGAACTTGCCCATTAAAAATGTGGCAGCAGTTTCTTTGAGTGCTGAGTTACCCGCTTTTACCAAACCAGGTCAAAAAATTGACGTTAATGTGTCTTCCATTGGTAATTCAAAAAACCTGCGTGGAGGTACTTTGTTAATGGCCCCATTAAAAGGGGCTGATGGCCAGATTTATGCGGTTGCTCAGGGCAATCTGGTGGTGATTGGTCTTAGTGCTGGTGCTGATGATGGTTCATCCGTGACAATTAACGTACCCACTGGAGGTCGTATTCCCAATGGTGCGACGGTGGAGCGTGAAGTGTTGACCTCCTTTATTAGTGGTGATTCAATTACATTGAATTTGCATCGCCCTGATTTTACCACTGCACATCGTCTGGCTGAAACTATTAATGACACCATGGGTTTAGGTACTGCGCAGGCTGTTGATGCATCTTCTGTCAGAGTAAGCGCTCCTACAGAATTGTCACAAAAAGTTTCTTATCTTTCTATGCTGGAAAATCTCACCTTTCTACCGGGTACTGCAGCGGCTAAAATTGTGGTTAATGCCAGAACGGGTACGGTGGTGATTGGAAAAAATGTTATTGTACAGCCAGCTGCAGTAACACATGGTAATTTGACCGTTACGATCACTAATGATCCGACTATTAGTCAGCCTGCAGCTTTTTCAAGGGGAGGGGAGACTGTGGTGGTACCCAAATCAGATATTGATGTTACTGCAACCGATAGTGGCGCATTCCTGTTTAATCTTGGTGTGACTCTGGATGAAGTCGTCAGGGCGATCAATAATATAGGGGCCAGTCCAGCGGAATTAGTAGCCATACTTGAAGCCTTAAAAGCAGCAGGTTCTCTGAATGCTGAATTAATTATCATTTAGGGAGGCTGATAATGAGTTTAAATACTTTGCATAATCCCTTAAATAGTAGTGCCAGTCAGTCTGATATTTATACAGACTTAAACAGCTTACAAAAGTTAAAAAATTCAGCTCGAAAAGATTCACAAGCCGCTATTCCTGAAGTGGCTAGACAGTTTGAAGCGGTGATGATCTCTATGATGATTAAAAATCTGCGAAAAACAGGTATGGAAGATCCCCTTTTTAACAGCCAGGCAATGGATAGTTATCGTGATATGTATGATCAACAACTGGGTATGGAGCTCTCAAAAGGAGAGGGTATTGGTTTTGCTAAGGCTATTGCTGAACAAATAAAATATCAGGCGCAGAATAGTCCGCAGCAGGCAGGCAGTTCAGATGCTCCTGATACTGTTTCTGCTTCTACTCCCAGGGTGTTAGTTATGCCGCAAAGACGGCATTTCCCTGATTATTCTGCTCCGCTTCATCCTGCTTCAGCCGCTACTGAAAAGACGAAGAAATCTCCTGATGCTCAGTTTGAAACAATACAGCAGAATATTACTGCGGATTTTAATTCACCAGAAGAGTTTGTCCAAAAACTTTGGCCTCTGGCTGAAAAAGCAGCCCAAAATCTGGGTGTTTCTCCTGAGATGATTTTGTCACAGGCCGCTCTGGAAACAGGCTGGGGTAAGCATGTTATTTCTAGTGATAAGAAAAGTAGTTTTAATCTGTTTAATATTAAAGCCAATCAAAGCTGGTCAGGTCAGCGGATGGAAAAAATCTCGGCAGAATATGTTGTCGACAATAAGCAGCAAACTGAGACAGTACAACAAAAAAGTGACTTCAGGGCTTATACGTCATATGCACAAAGTTTTGATGACTATGTGGATCTGATCAGAAATAACGCTCGTTATAATACTTACATTAATAACAACCCTAAAGATGTAAATAAGTCGCAGCGATCAATATCGGAACAGTCCTTGCATGATAAAACCTATATAAAGGGTTTACATAAAGCGGGCTATGCAACTGATCCGGGCTATTCAGATAAAGTAATGAGAGTTATAAAGAGTGAAGCAATTCAAAGCCAGTTGCTGAATCAGACTAAGCTGGCATCAAAATAGCCTGCTTATGGACGCTAATAGCTACGTAACATTAAGAATGTCTAATGAATTTGGAGAAATATAATGGCCAGTAGTATTTTGGGGATTGGCACATCAGGGCTGTTAGCAGCTCAACGACAACTTGCCACAACTAGTCATAATATTTCCAATGTGAATACAGAGGGATATGCTCGTCAGCGTGCGGAACAGTCTGCTCGTCTTCCTCAGTTTTCAGGTTCTGGTTACATTGGCACTGGTGTTGGTGTTGAAACGACAGTACGTCTGGCCAATGAATTCCTTGAACAACAGGTTCGTGATGCGAATAGTGAGTTTGGTAAATATGATTCCTTTCATGCACTTTCAATACAGATTGATAACATTTTGGCGAATCCTGATTCTGGTTTGACTCCCACTATGGAAAGTTTCTTTAGTGCTTTACAAGAAGTTAATGATAATCCCGCCTCAACGCCGGCAAGACAGGTCTTATTAACTGAAGCGAATACCATGACGGAACGTTTCAAGTTATTGGATGACCGTTTTATTCAACTGAATAATCAAGTGAATCAGCAATTAGTTGATCTGACACAGGAAATATCAGATGCTGCACGCTCTGTGGCGCAGCTCAATGTCGATATTGTGAAAAGAATTGGTGCTGGCCAGGGTGATATGCCCAATGATCTGATTGATCAGCGTGAAGTTTTGATTAAACAAATTGCTGAAAAAATTGATGTCAGTATTATTTATCAGGATGATGGTGCGGCTAACCTGTTTGTGGGTTCAGGACAGTCTCTGGTGGTAGGTGCTACTTCTTCTATTATTTCAACAACAACTAATGCCTTTAACGCCGAAGATCTTGATATTATTTTGACGCAGGGTTCAGGGATTGCCAATATCACTAACGCAGTGACTGGCGGTGAACTGGAAGGTGTGCTTAGTTTTAAAAGTGACGTGCTGGAACCCAGCCGGCGCTCTTTGGGCCGGGTTGCGATAGCTATAACAGAAGAAATGAATGCTCAGCATCAATTAGGAATGACACTTCAGGGGACAAGCTCTCCTTTTCCATTAGGTGGTAATTTTTTTACTGATCTCAGTGGTCCAATTGATGCGTTGGGTTTACAGGGAAATACGGGTCAGATTCAGCTTAATATT
>WTAX01000151.1 GCA_013139395.1 Gammaproteobacteria bacterium
TTATTCGTACCTCTGTTGATCATGGTACTGCTCTGGATCTCGCCGGTACAGGACAAGCCAGCACAGGAAGTTTGGACTATGCTATTCAAGTTGCACGACAAATGGTCAAAGCCAAAAGGCATATACAATAGAGGTACTTGCAAAATTAGAAAAATGGCTGCTTTTTGCTTCCCCCTTTTTCAAAGGGGGATTGAGGGGGTTTAATAACTTCTTAATTATCAATTTATTACAATTAAAAGAAACAACCCCCTCAATAGTAGGCGCCCTGAGGCGAAGAAGGGGGAAGCTAAGAGCAATTTTGCAAGTACCTCAATAGTTACAATTAAAGTTGATTCTCAACTTATTGGGATGCAACAACCTTTCTTTGTAATACTGCAAGCTTTTCAAGAATCTGGTCTTTTAACTGGAGCAGCTCTGTTGCTTTCTCTCTTGCCTGAGCGATTTCTCCTGCATCACATAATTTGACAATTTCATGACCCAGTTGATGAACAAGAATATGTATTGGCTCGATATCAAAAAAATTCTCGATATGTTTATAGCGCTGCATTCCATACTCATAATACCAATGACCGAAGCGACATTCATGATGATCAATCAGTATTGCAGGATTTAAACTATTGGTTTTACCTTCTATATACATCATTATATTCTTCACCCATTTGATATGATCATGCTGGGCAACTAATAAGGGGAAATCACTTATTTCCCAGCTGGTATCAGCCCATAATGACCATTCTGGATCGGGTTGGTAATTATTCACCCATAAAAGCATATTTTCAGCAGGCATTGGTTTTGCAATACCAAATCCCTGGCCTAAATCACAGCCTAAACGCATCAATAAAACACCTTGTTCGGTTTTTTCTATTCCTTCGGCAATCACCGTTCGTTGAAATGCAGCGGCTAATCCAATAATACCTTCAATCAGCGCAAGGTCTTTTCTTTTTTCTAAAATATTAAAAACAAAAGATTGATCAATCTTAAGCACATCGGCAGGAATATCTCTTAAATAAGAGAGTGAAGCATATCCCGTCCCAAAATCATCCAGGGCGAAGTGAATCCCCATCTTGCGACACTGCGCAATGACTTTAGCAACATGATCGGTATTTTCTAATGCCGCAGATTCAAGTATCTCTAACTCTAAAAGCTCTAAAGGTACCTCAGGGAAATCATTAATTATTTCTTTCAATGAAGAAATAAAGTCACGTTTTAAAATTTGCCGGGCGGCAATATTAACACTCACCGTTAATTTTAAACCTTTACTTATCCAATAACTCAGTTGTGTTAATGCCTTGCGTATTACCCATTCACCAATTTCAATAATCAGATCATGATATTCGACATGAGGTAGAAATTGACCCGGGCCAATTAACCCGTCTTCTGGATGCTGCCAGCGTATAAGGGCTTCTGCACCAATAATTTTTCCCGTACGCATATTCACTTTTGGCTGATAATACAATAATAATTCATCTTCTTTGAGCGCTATCGAAAGCTGTTGTAACAGTTCTCGACGAGTCTGAGCCTGCTGGTCTTTTTCAACATCAAATAAGTGGCTCTGATTTTTCCCATTTTCTTTGGCTTTATACATTGCCTGGTCAGCATGTCTTAAAAGCATTTCAGCATCCGCATCATCAAAAGGAAACAAGGTGATACCCAGTGATGTGGTTAACTTGTATTTTTTTCCGTCAACCTTTATAGAGGAAGCAACTAAACTATTAATTCGATTAGTCATTTGTTCTACTTCATCAAAATTGTTTAAGTCTGACAGGATGATTGCAAACTCATCTCCCCCTAACCGTCCAACCATATCTGTACTGCGGATCAGTCTTTTTAATCGTTGCGCGATAACAACTAGCAGTCTGTCACCGAGATCATGACCAAACTTATCATTGGTTAATTTAAAATCATCTAAATCAAGCATGACTACCGCTAATAATTTATGATTTCGTCTTGAAGTGTTTATTTTGTTTTGCAGATAGTGAATGGTTTGATTACGATTAGGTAAATCAGTTAATACATCATAAAGAGCGGCTCGATCTAATTGCTGTTCCGCTTTTCGTTTTTCATTGATGTCTGTAAATACAGCAACAAAGTGTTCTGTATTTCCTTCAGCATTTTTTATTGCACTGATGGATAAGAATTCAAGATAGACTTCACCATTTTTTCGTTTATCCCAAATTTCACCTTTCCAATGTCCTGCCTGGTTAAGGGAATTCCACATATCTATGAAAAAACCATCATCATGACGAGCAGAATTTAATATATTTGGATTACAGCCGATGACTTCTTTTTCTGAATAACCTGTGACTTTGGAAAACGCCTTGTTTACAAATACAATTTCATTTTTTGTATTGGTAACCATAATGCCGTCACGTATGTCACTGAGGACAATACTTGCAATTTCCGGTGATAGAGATTTTGTCATTATTGTGAATAATTTTTTTAGATTGGAAAAGGGATAGTCTTTCCACAGTTCAAGCTATATAAACATGCTCTGTGAATTTAATTAGTGTTCATCCGTTTATTCTGCTTTTAACCTCCCCCTTCTTCGCTTCAGAGCGCCTACTTTTGGTAGAAGGGGGATTGAGGGGGTTGCAAATCAACAACTTAAATCCCCTCTGTCCCCCTTTGAAAAAGGGGGAAGAAAAGAAACAGCTATTTATGGATGAACACTAATTAACTATCCAAGTTTAAACAAATAGTAAGTTTAAGAACAGCCAAATAAAACACCATAAACTAAATATGTTTCTTCCATTTAATAATAGGATACTTATTAATAGTTTTCAACTACTGGTAATGATGAAATGTATTCACAATAAAATTTTATTACAAAAAAGCGGGATAATAGATAGGTGAGAAAAAGGCTTATGTGCCTTATTGTCATGAAAAACGCTTTCCATGAAGGATTCATGGAAAGCGCAATGGATTTGTCAGGTTATTTTAAGTTTAATTATCTGCCTCCGGCGCGAAATTCATGAGGTGCATGACAACTATAACAATTATCACTGGATTTTCTTCTACCGCTATTACTGTGCTCGTTGTTATGACACGTCTTACAGCGATCCGTATCCACTTCATAGCCGGTGGCACCAATACCTGGGTAGTAACCGGTCAGGTTGGGTTTTTCCAGTCCCACCGTATCCGCCGTATGAGTTCCATGACAGGCATTACATTTCACCATGGTATGAGTCATTGTGGATGCTGCGTACTCATCCACCAATTGAGTGT
>WTAX01000318.1 GCA_013139395.1 Gammaproteobacteria bacterium
CTGACTGGTACTTCTGTACGAATTCGAATGTAATCGGTGTTGGCAAAAGAAAGCAACGGCATGCCCGGCTGGACAGTATCCCCAACTTCAATAAACTTTTTAATAATCATGCCTTTAAAAGGTGCAATTGAACGTGTATCTCTAAGCATTGCATCAATTTCATTAATCGCTTCACGCGCACTTCTCACTCTGGATTGAGCCTGATTGACAGAAGAACCCTGATTATAAAGATTGGCCTGACGTTGTACATCATCATCACCATAGCCCATGGAGTCGCTCATCTGTTTGGTGAACATTTGATCAAACATTCCAGGCAGTCCCATACCCGGCATTTGCGTTGCATTTTCTGTTTGTGGTGACCATAATTCTCGATTATATTGAACCTGAGCGTTTTGCAGTCCGGCGACAGCCTGATCATATTGGGCCACTGCAGATTTACGTTTTGCTAACAAACTTTCATCACTGATTGTTAATAACAAAGCACCTGCGTCGAAGGAGTCTCCCTCAGTACCTGCTAAAAATTCAATTCGTCCGGGCATTTGTGCTGATAAGGTCACTTCTTTGTAGGGAATAACACTACCGCCAAGAAAAACCTGATCGAGTGCTTTATGTGCTCCTACTTCAATTATTTCACTGGAAAAAACTTCCCCACCCAATAGCAATCCAATACTTAGAACAAAAGTGCAGCTTAAGCGCCTTAACATCATTTAATACCTTTTAAGTAGTAGTTTGTAATCGTAATTCGGTTTTATATTTTAAAAGCTATAGAGTAAACATAACTAAAATACAAAACGAGTCTTATTTAATCTTGCATAAATTCAAAAAACCAAGGTGTCATTTGCAATAATAAACAGTTAAAAAAGGGGCAATTCAGCTTTCAGTAAAAAATGGATAATTTTACTCATAAAACAATAAAGAATGAGAACCCGTTAATTTAAGAACACTAAACTTATTATTTTTTTATCTTTATTACAAGACACTTTGTATTATTTTTATCAATATGGGCTGATTTTTTATCTAAAGAGTTTAATTATACTCTTTTTAGTGTCTAGAAAAGCCTTATTTAAAACTTAAGGCTAATAAAAGTCAGAAATACCAACGTCCTTAGATATTAATTATTAAATTATATAATAATATTCTAATTTTTATAGAGACAAAAACTCTATCTAAACTTTGTTTATTGATATTAATAAGTTTTATTATCAATATCAATAAAGGTTTACCCTTAAAAACATCAGATATTCAGAATATAAATTATAGATTTTCTCAATGACTGGATTTTATAGCAGGTGAATGATATTTTTTATCTTTATCCATAAAAAAGAGAGTTTATTTAATGCCTTGTATTATCATAAAAACAAATCAATTTTTGCCCAAAGAAAAGCAAATCGATTGCTGTCAGTCAATTTCGCTAACAACAGCTAATTTACTTGGCAAGCCCGAAAGCTATGTAATGACCCTGCTTGAAGAGCAGATATGCATGACCATGTCAGGTACTACTGAACCCGCTGCTTATATTGAATTAAAAAGCATTAACCTGCCTGAAGATCAAACGACAGAGCTTTCCAGCCAATTATGTCAACACATCAGCAAATTATTAGATATCAAACCAAAACGTATTTATATCGAATTTTCTAATGCTCAACGACATTTATGGGGTTGGGACAGTAGAACATTCTAGTAGAGTTCATCCGCTTAGGGTAAAATGCCTTTTTCTATCTCATATTATTAATTCAAAGACCTTAATGTAAAAAGAAGATTATCAATGCGCACTTCACAGTACTTATTACCCACTCTCAAAGAATCACCTGCTGATGCTCAAATCATCAGCCATCAACTTATGCTCCGTTCCGGCATGATCCGCAAACTAGCATCCGGCCTGTATTCCTGGTTGCCCTTAGGCCTGAGAGTATTACGTAAAGCAGAAGCCATTGTACGTGAAGAAATGAACAAAGCGGGTGGACAGGAGTTATTAATGCCCGCGGTTCAACCTGCTGAATTATGGAAAGAAACCGGTCGCTGGCAGCAATATGGTCCGGAATTATTACGTGTAACCGATCGTCATAATCGTGAGTTCTGCATTGGTCCGACACATGAAGAAGTGATTACTGATCTGGTTCGCTATGAATTAAAAAGTTATAAACAACTACCAGCTATTTTTTATCAGGTGCAGACTAAATTCAGAGATGAGATCCGCCCCCGCTTCGGCATTATGCGTTCCCGCGAATTTATTATGAAAGATGCCTATTCTTTTCATGCGTCTCAAGAATGTCTGCAAAAGACCTATGAAGTCATGTATGACTGCTATTCACGCATTTTTACACGTATGGGCCTGGACTTTCGAGCCGTTCATGCAGACACGGGTTCTATTGGCGGCAGTGCCTCCCACGAATTCCACGTACTTGCTGATTCTGGTGAAGATGCCATTGCTTTCAGCAGCGAAAGCGATTATGCCGCCAATATTGAATTAGCCGAAGCTATCTGTACCAGCGAGCGTGGAGCTGCAACTCAGGAAAAAACTCTGGTTGATACTCCTAAGCAGCATAGTATTGATGAAGTCAGTCAATTTTTAAATATAAAAACTTCACAAGTTTTAAAAACCTTACTCGTTAAAGCCAGTGATGAGGTTGAAACCGATGTTATTGCCTTAGTATTGAGGGGTGACCATGAGCTCAATGAAATTAAGGCTGAAAAACTCAGTTCTGTTGCTGAGCCGCTAACATTTGCCACTGATGATGAAATTAAAGCAGCCGCAGGTTGCAATGCCGGTTCCATTGGTCCAGTCGGCTTATCCATACCAACTATCATTGATCGCAGTGCCGCAGCCTGTAGTGATTTTGTCTGCGGTGCCAATATTAATGACCAGCATCTGACCGGTGTCAACTGGGAAAGAGATGCGGCATTAGGCCCGGTGGTG
This sequence comes from Gammaproteobacteria bacterium, assembly GCA_013139395.1. Lineage (GTDB taxonomy): Bacteria > Pseudomonadota > Gammaproteobacteria > GRL18 > GRL18 > GRL18. Next base: position 2,918 of record WTAX01000318.1, read on the forward strand.
GATATTCGCAATATTCAGGATGGTGATCCCAGTCCTGATGGTCATGGCATTATCAGCATCAAACGTGGTATAGAAGTTGGCCATATATTTCAGTTAGGAAAAAAATATTCACAAGCAATGAATGCCAGCGTTCTGGCCGACAATGGCAAGGC
>WTAX01000419.1 GCA_013139395.1 Gammaproteobacteria bacterium
ACCGGGAATATCAGCAACCACAAAACTGCGATGCGCCACAATACTGACGACACCAAGATTAGGGATCAGGGTAGTAAATGGATAATCAGCCACTTTAGGTTTGGCTTGAGAAACGGCACGGATAAAAGTGGATTTACCGGCATTAGGCATACCCAGTAAGCCCACATCAGCCAGTACTTTGAGTTCCAGCTTTAATTCCCGACGTTCTGCCGGTGTACCGAGCGTGCATTGTCTGGGGGCACGGTTCACACTACTCTTAAAGCGGGTATTACCAAGACCGTGAAAACCGCCACGGGCAACCAGAAGAGTCTGACCAGCTTCCGTCAGGTCACCCAGACTTTCTTCTGTTTCTATATCAATAACACTGGTGCCAACGGGTACATCAACGTAGAGATCATCCCCGCCGCGACCGGTTTTTTCTTTGCCTTGTCCAGCCTGACCATTTTTTGCCTTATAAAAACGCGTCATGCGAAAATCAGCCAGAGTATTTAAACCATCACTGGCTCGAAGGAAAACTGAACCACCATCGCCACCATCACCACCATCCGGGCCGCCAAATGGAATATATTTCTCACGGCGAAAGCTGGAAATACCTCTGCCGCCCTGACCGGATTCTACTGTTATGGTCGTTTCATCAACGAATTTCATTTTCAGCCTTTATTTCTTATGAGTAGTAGATAGTTAATAACGTGCAATGAACGCGTTTAATTAGGATTATAGTTTAAAAAACGAAAAAAGGCTCCGCCAGAAACTGGCAGAGCCTTTTGTGTCAGTTTATACTGAAAATTTTAACTTCCGAATTACCTTAAAACTACTTACTTTAAAACCAATTGCTTTAAAGTAAGTATCGGAAAATAAAATTTACGCAGCGATAACACTAACAAATTTACGGTTTTTAGGGCCTTTTATTTCAAAAAGAACTTTACCATCAGCCTTGGCAAATAATGTATCATCTTTACCAATACCAACATTTAAACCAGGATGAACTTTAGTGCCACGCTGACGGATAAGAATATTACCACCGACAACCATTTCACCACCAAATTTTTTAACACCAAGACGTTTCGATACCGAATCACGTCCGTTTCTGGTACTACCACCAGCTTTTTTATGAGCCATTTTGTTATCCTTCTTTTAATACACGTTTTTTATCTGATTTATAAAAGCTGATTTATAAAAGCCAACTTATAAAAACTAAGTATTAATTTTTTATACTTGTGTTACTGAGAGCTAATTATTAAGAGCTATGCAGTAATTTTTTCAATTTTAAGTTCAGTATAAGACTGACGATGTCCCATCTGTTTACGATGATGCTTACGACGTTTGAACTTAACAATAGTGACTTTCTTAGCACGACCATGAGAAGCAACTGTTGCAGTCACTTTGCCACCATCAAGAAAAGGTGCGCCCACTTTAACGTCGTCGCCATCAGCAACCATCAAAACTTCATTAAGATCAATGCTGGCGCCTTCTTCGGCATTCAACTTTTCAACTTTAAGCGTCTGACCTTCGCTTACTTTATACTGCTTACCGCCAGTTTTAATTACTGCGTACATACGCATACTCCAAACATACCAAAATAAATATAAAAGGCTTTTGTTTAAAATATCCCTGCTTAAAACCCCGCGCTTAAAAAATACTTAAGGGTGATGCAATAACAAAAACCATGAATCCAAGACGATCAATTTTAGCGTGTTTTTCTAATCCTTGTCAAACTCTATCCCCTTTTATTTTAATATTCATTAAAATACGGCTGGTTTCAGCAGTAAATGCTTGACAGCGTCATACTGTAAACATACGATCCATAGGTTTTATTCAGCCTGCGTAATTATACATGGGTCTAAAATGAATTTTAATTTTAATAGCAAATGATATTTATACTCAACAAATGAACATTGAAGACGTTTTCACATTAATCAAAGGTGATATGGAGCGAGTTAACCGCTTGATTCAAACCAGCCTTCATTCTGAAGTAGTTTTAATTAACCAGATCAGCCAATACATTATCAACAGTGGCGGCAAGCGCCTCCGTCCTGTGCTGGTTCTGCTCAGTGCCAATGCTTTTGCCTACAATGATTCTAAAGAATCAGACACTACAGATGAACATGATGTGACGTTAGCTGCAGTGATTGAATTTATCCACACGGCCACCTTATTGCATGATGATGTGGTTGATGAATCCGCACTACGTCGCGGTAAAGACACTGCCAATGAACTCTGGGGTAATGCTGCCAGTGTATTAGTCGGCGACTTTCTCTATTCCAGAGCCTTTGAGATGATGGTAGGTGTGGGGAGTATGAAAGTGATGGAAATTCTTTCTCATTCCACTAATACCATTGCCGAAGGTGAAGTATTACAACTATTAAACTGTAATGATGCTTCCACTACAGAAGCACGCTATATTGAAGTCATTCATTACAAAACAGCTAAATTATTTGAGTCAGCCTCACAATTAGGTGCGGTGGTTGCTCAGCAGGATGAAGCCACTGAACAGGCCATGGCAAAATTTGGTATGCATCTTGGCACCGCATTTCAGCTGATAGATGATGTTCTTGATTATAGCGCCAGCAGTGAAGATATGGGTAAAAATGTGGGTGATGATCTGGCAGAAGGTAAACCAACCCTACCTCTTATCTACGCTATGGCGCACGGCACAGAGGTGCAGGCGGCTTTGATCAGGGAAGCCATTGAACAAGGTGGTCTGGATCAAATCGAGGCTATTACTCAGGCTATAGAAACAACCGGGGCGCTGGATTATACCCGTAATATTGCTAAAAATGAAGCTGAACAAGCTATCGCACAATTGGCAAATATCCCTGACTCAGATTATAAAGAAGCGCTGATTACTCTGGCTAATTTTTCAGTTGAAAGAAGCTTTTA
>WTAX01000008.1 GCA_013139395.1 Gammaproteobacteria bacterium
TCTGGTCTGTTCTCTTTGTTTGATTAAATCGTTTTTCACCCATCAATTCAAAAAAATTATCATCTAATTCTTTAATATGAGCTTCCAGCATTCCTTCTACAAACTGTTTTCCATTAATTTCGACTATTCTTGGCTCGTTTTCTTTAATAAATATTGCCCCAACAGAGAAAAGAATTTCCTCAGAAGGCCAGCCTGCCTCAACTGGAATGTTATTGGGTATGCTTAGAATTTCTTGTGAACTTGCGGAACCAAAGTTATAGCCTTCAAATTCTTCATGTAACTTAGATGCTTCTTTTTAGACGAAGCAATAATGAACCAGTCTTCATGGCGATCTTCTGTTGTAACCCAGTATAATTTCATGTTTTCCATTTCTAATCCAGAACTATTTGCCAAACAAATCCTATATAAATTTCAGTTTTTCCCTTCATACAACTCGCATTATTTTATTCTATCATAAGCCATGCACTAAAATAATTATTCAGCAAGAAAGACCACTACTACATTATAGGCAAGCACTCTATGTTGAACGTACACGCCCTTCTTCAATCAGGGACAGCAGGGGAACAAAAAAAAATAACATAGAGATTGTGGGGTTTGCAGGTGTGTCTGGATGGGGTTTAGGATGACACGGACATCATCCTTAAGCGACATAGGGATATGCCTGAGCGTCCCCATCAAGACGCATCAGCATACCCCGTATCGGTTTTATAGAATACTTACTCAATTCCACTGTAAGTACTTTATATTAAAACAAAGCACTATTCAGCCACATATGCGTACCGATACTGGCAAAGTATCCTACGGCAATCGCAGGAGTCCATTTTAAATGACTGAAAAAGGTATATTGTCCTCGCGCCTGTCCCATAAGAGCAACCCCTGCTGCCGAACCAATGGACAAGAGTGAACCGCCAACTCCGGCAGTCAATGTCACTAATAACCATTGCCCTGCTGACATATCAGGATGCATCGTCAACACCGCAAACATCACCGGAATATTATCAACAATTGCAGATAAAACACCCACACTAATATTAGCATAAGTGGCTCCCCATTGATGATACATGAGCTCTGAAGCCAGTGATAAATAGCCCAGAAATCCCAGACCACCGACACACAGCACAACACCGTAAAAAAATAATAAAGTATCCCACTCTGCCCTTGCTATGGGTACAAATACATCAAAGGCAACCACATCGCCCAGTTCAGCTCCCTGTCTTTCATATTGTCTGCGTTCATGCAGAACGCATTTCTGCCTGGTCTGTTTGAGGTAATAGCCAAATAGCTGAAGATAACCAAGACCCGTTAACATACCGATAACCGGAGGCAATCCAAAAACACTATGAAAGCTGACAGCGCTTATAATCGTCATTAAAAAAAGCATAATGATACGTCGGGCTCCCCGCTTCATAATAACAATACTGTCTGAAGCACCCGGGTGTTCATCAGGAATGGCAAAATGCATGATGGCAGCAGGAACAATAAAATTGATCAGAGACGGTATAAACAACACAAAGAAATCATTAAAATTCAGTATTCCTTTTTGCCAGACCATTAAGGTTGTAATATCACCAAATGGACTAAATGCACCTCCTGCATTAGCAGCAACCACCACATTGATACAGGCCAGAGTCACAAAGCGTGAATTCGTCCTGCCAACGGCTAAAATAACCGCACACATGAGTAAAGCTGTGGTTAAATTATCTGCGACAGGAGAAATAAAGAAAGCCAGAAAACCAGTCATCCAAAACAGTTGACGAAACCCAAACCCCTTGCGAATTAACCAGGCACGCAGCGAATCAAAAATACCCCGCTCCTGCATACTATTTATATAAGTCATGGCAACCAGCAAAAACAGCATCAACTCAGCGTATTCCAGTAGATTATGACGTACAGCGCTTTCTGCCATATCAGATAAACCATGCTGCATATAAACCCAGCCAATCATTGACCAGATAATACCGGCGGCTAAAATAACAGGTTTGGATTTACGCAGACGAGTAAATTCTTCTGTCATTACAAAAAGATAAGCAATGAGAAAAAATATCAGTGAAAGATAGCCAATAGGACTGGAAGTCAGATCGAGTGTTTCATGGCTGCTATTTCCCTGAGCATAAAGTTGCGCAGGAAATAATAATGGAATAAGAATAAAAAGAACGAATGGATGATTTTTAAAGATAGTCATATTTCTCACAAACAAGAATCATCCCCTCATTCTGAATAATTATTTAAAAAGAATAAGGAGATTGATGTTTTATTGAAAAATAATTATCTCAAAAGTGTTTAAGTAAGTAAATTAAACCTATTTATAATCGCTTAAAAAATAATATTCATCATTGTAATCATAACCACTAAGAACAATATGGTCATAATACCACCGGCTTTCATAAAATCAGGCACTTTGTATCCACCTGGTCCCATAATAAGTGCATTCACCTGATGCGTTGGGATTAAGAAGGAATTAGAGGTTGCTATCGCAACTGTCAAAGCAAATACAGCAGGATTGGCACCGACACCCAGGGCAATGTTAACGGCAAGAGGTACCAAAAGCACCGTTGCACCAACATTTGACATCACTAAGGTAAAGAATGTTGCTAATACCGCAATTGAAGCCTGAATCACCCAGATCGGCATATCACCAACCACTTTAAGTGTTTGCTCTGCAATCCATCCGGCAGTACCTGAGGTTTCAACAGCAAGTCCCAGTGGAATCAAACTGGCCAGCAGAAAGACTGTCTTCCATGATACCGCTTCATAGGCTTCATCAATTTTTAGTACACCAGAAAGGATCATGCCGATAGCACCCGTCAAAAGCGCCACTGATAATTTTAAATCAGTGAACAACACCATTGTTAAGGCAACAGCAAAAAACAAACCAGCCCAGCCGACTTTATGGGGGCGAGTTTCTTCATGCGGGTATTCTGTTGTAACAACAACAAAATTTTTGTCTTTCGTAATGTGACTCAAATTATCCCAAAGAGTATGAACCACCAGCGTATCACCTGCCTGGAAAGGTAAATCACGGATCCCTTCACCTGAGCTTAACGTTTCTCCTTCACGATGCAGGGCGACCATAGCCAGACCATAGACTTTTCTTAACCAGATATCACGAGCTGATTTACCAATTAATTGTGAGCCGGGTGGAATAACCACTTCGGCAACACCGGAACGTGAAGCTGACAAGGTTTCTGAAAAGTTTTCCAGATTGTCTTTTAATTCAAGTGAGTAATCCTGAGCAAAATCTTTAATAAATTTTTCAGAGCCAAGGATACCTAAAACAGTATTTGCTTCAATGGTATAGTCTCTGGCAACACCATTGGGACCAATAGTGACATCTTTGGTATTCCCTTTGACAGCAGCAATAATACGAATATGTTCTTTTTGTTCAATGTCATTTAACACATGACCAACTAAAGGACTATTAACCGGTACTTGCAGTTCAAATAGCGCATAATCAATACCATAGATGTTCTGGAAATAATCCATGGTATTTGTGCCGCTGCTGGCATCTGCTTTATCACTCATTTTTGGCAGTACAAAACGCCCTGCCAGAACAAAATAAATAATACCCGTAAAAACTAAAGCGATACCAACAGGAGTCACTGAAAATAAACCCCATGTTTCCATATGCTGTGCTTCAGGTAACGCCTGATTTGAGGTTAATATTAAATCATTTAAGAGAATAAGAGGTGATGAACCCACCATAGTGACCGTACCACCTAAGATGGCACAAAAGCCCATAGGCATTAAGAGACGGGACATAGGTAAGCCTGAACGAGCAGAAATCCTGCTCACTACTGGAATAAATAGTGCAGCAGCACCCACATTTTGCATAAAAGAAGAAATAAAACCAACAGTACTGGAAACAATGGGAATAATACGTTTTTCAGAAGTGCCGCCCACATTTAAAATAAAACTGGCGACTTTTGACATAATACCGGTTTTGTCCAGACCTGCGCCAATAATCATCACGGCAATAATGGACATTACGGCATTACTGGAAAAACCGTTAAACAGTTTATCAGTAGAAACCAGACCTGTTTCCAGTCCCATAATGGGGGCAAATAATGTTGATAAGCCCAGCAGAACCATAATGGAAATTGCCGTGACATCGACCTCCAGAACTTCAAAAGCAAACAGATAAACCGTTAAAACTAACAATCCCATTACCCAGGCTATTTCAATGCTGGGAACGACACCTGCCATCACTATGGCAAATATCAGGAAAAAGATTCCTGCAATTATCTTTTTTTTCTGCGCTTTAATTCTGTCTTTCATCTACAACACGGCTCCTGAAAAGAATAGTTCACCTGTCAAATACATCTACAGGCCTTTTAAGAAGCGCATTATAATATACTGATTCACTGTATTTCACAAGGAAATATTATCCGGCCATCAGCTAACATACTCTATTTAAAGTGTTTTTTAGAAATGCAAAAAATTATTAATAAAGTGCATAGCCTGCTTCACAACAGGCATCAAACTGTTGTGGATATTTATTTCAGCAGAAACAGGTTAAAATAAAGGTAAAATTAAAACCCGGTTGAATTTAAACTATGCTTTACATTATTTTGCTCATCTTTTTTATAGGTATTTTTTTCCTGCCGCAATGGTGGGTGAAACATGTAATGAAGCGCTATAGCAAAACAATTAATGGCCTGCCAGGCACAGGAGGAGAGCTTGCACAGCACTTGATTGACCAGTATCAACTCCCTGTCACTCTCGAAGCAACTGATCAGGGTGATCATTATGATCCGCAAAGTAAAACAGTTCGCTTAAGTACTGAATATCTCAATGGAAAGTCACTCACAGCTATTGCCATAGCTGCTCATGAAGTCGGTCATGCGGTTCAGGATTTTCAAAAAGACGAGTTATTGATATTACGTGGAAAAATGGTTGTTACCTCACAACGCTTTCAAAAAATAGGTGCGGGTATTATTTTTGCGGCACCTTTAATGACGGCATTCACACATTCTCCTTTAGCAGGAGTTATTATCGCTCTTATTGGTTTTTTTAGTATTGCTTCATCTGTGGTGGTTCATCTTATTAGTTTACCGGTTGAACTTGATGCCAGTTTTAATAAAGCATTACCACTGCTTAAGGAAGGCAACTATGTTACCAAACGAGACCTCATTGCCGTGCGTCAGGTATTATTAGCAGCCGCACTCACCTATGTTGCAGCAGCATTGGCGGGTTTATTAAATGTCTGGCGTTGGATTGCACTCTTACGAAGATAAAGGGTTAGAAGGTAAGAGTTACGAAGATAAGGTAAAGCGATAAGTTTAGCAACTATTCAGCATGTATTTGTTAATTACTGCGGTTAAACCTTATATATTAAATGTCAGAGATCAATATCAGCTAAATTACCATCTGAGAGCAGCAGCACTTTATCCATGCTGGCAGCCAGTTTTTCATCATGAGTCACCAGAACCAGACTGATATTCATTTCTTCATTCAGTTTGATTAATAAATCATAGACTTGTCTGGCCGTCGTATTATCTAAATTACCAGTGGGTTCATCGGCGAGCAGACATTTAGGGTTAGTGACCAAAGCCCGGGCAATGGCTGCACGCTGTCTCTCACCGCCGGATAATTCACCCGGTTTATGGGTGACACGATGACTTAAGCCAACTTGTTCCAATAGATAATTGGCTTTTTCTCTTGCCTGTGAGGTACTGTCTCCACGGATCAAAAGCGGCATGGCGACATTTTCCAGGGCTGTAAATTCTGGCAATAAATGATGAAACTGATAAACAAAGCCCAGAGTTTTATTACGTAACTGACCCAGTTTCTTAGCATTTAATTTGCTGATATCCTGCCCGTCAATAAATAACTTACCTGCTTTGATGATATCCAGACCGCCCATCATATACAGCAATGTACTTTTACCCGATCCCGAAGCACCGACTATCGCCAGACGTTCCCCCCTCCTGATCTGTAGATTGATATTCTGAAAAATATCAACCCGACCATTACCATCATCAAAGTATTGGTCTAAATTCTGACAATCAATAATAATATCACTCATAGCGTAAAGCCTCCGCGGGTTGAACTCTGGATGCGCGCCAGGCGGGATAAATAGTCGCCACAATCGTTAAACTAAAGGAAATAGTACCCGTTACCAACACATCAGACCATTTCAATTCTGATGGCAGATCACTAATAAGATAAATATCAGGTGCTAAAAATTTTATACCCAGAAGGCTTTCCAATGCAGGAACCAGGATATCAATATTCTGTGCCGTCAAAATCCCCGTCACCACCCCTAATAAAGTCCCCACAATTCCAATCACCATTCCCTGAGAAATAAAGATTCGCATGATCATGCCCGGGCTGGCACCTAAGGTTCTTAAAATGGCAATATCAGCCTGTTTATCATTCACCACAATGACAAGAGTAGAAACGATATTAAAGGCTGCAACAGCAATGATCAGGGATAAAATAATCAGCATCATGGTTTTTTCAATATTAATAGCACGAAACAGGTTGGCATGATGTTGAGTCCAGTCGATTACTCTATGGTAGCCTTCAATCTTGCTCTCGATCTCCCGGCTAATTCGAGGGGCATCATAGAGATCATCCAGTTTAAGGCGGATACCTGTCACCAGACCTTTCATTTTAAATAGAATTTGAGCATCACGAATATGTATCAGCGCCATATTACTATCGTACTGATTATGCCCGACTTCAAAAATTCCGACCACGGTAAAACGTTTCAGTCTGGGCATGATTCCTGCCGGAGTAACATTGGCTGACGGCGTAACCATCGTCACTTTAGAGCCAACAACAGCACCAATAGAACGGGCAAGGTAACGGCCAAGAATAATGCCATATTTTTTCTGATTCAAAGCTTCATAACTACCCTGAACAATTTTTTCAGACACTTCTGAGACACTTTTTTCTTCTTCCGGGTCAATACCCCGAATTAAAGCACCATGCACATTAGATGCATTGGTTAACATAGCTTCTTTTAAAATATAGGGGGCAGAACCTTCCACATGGGGTTGTTGTTCAACTAATTTATCCACCGACGGCCAGTCTTCTAATTTGCCGTTAATACCACTGATAGTAGCATGCGAAGCCATACCTAAAATACGATCACGAATTTCTGCCTGAAAGCCATTCATGACAGAAAGTACGGTAATGAGCGCCCAGACACCGATGGCAATGCCGATAAAGGAACTCAGGGTAATAAAAGAGATAAATTGATTTCGACGTTTTGCACGGGTATAGCGAAAACCCAGAAAGAGTGACAGTGGTTTAAACATAAGTGCTTATATTATTTCCTGTTTGTAAATAAAAAGCGACATAAGAAGATTAAATAAAAGTTCGAAGAGCAAGACTATACCTATCATAGGAACAGATATCAAGCATAAGGCTGACTGACTATTATGAAACAGATCAGAGATGCATGGCCATTTTTTTAAACTTATAATAATAATGCTTCACAACTCTTATAGAGATTAAATTAGACAAAGCAAAGCGGTTCAGTATAAATGAGTGAATCGTTGTACGAAAATATGTGCTTATGCTAATATTAAGATGCTAAGTTTTAGAAAAATAGAACCCTCTATCTGTAGGAAATGCAATGAAAAAAATTGGCGTGATTGGAATACCCGGCAAATGGTCAACAGAGACTTTAGCCGATGCCATCGAACAACGAACAGGATTTCGCCTTGTTATTGATATGAGTCGAGTCAGCTTAGATTTATCTAATAACGAATTAAACTACTTAGATGCAGATAAAAAAATAAATCTATGTGATTTAGATGGGTTGATCATCAAAAAAATTAGTGCTGAATATAATCCCAATACTCTAGACAGACTAGAGTTGCTGCTCATTGCTCAAGCTCAGGGAGTTAAAATATTTAGTGCGCCAGAAAAAATCATGCGCTTAATTGATCGCTTAAGTTGTACCGTTATGTTACGTAAAGCTGATTTACCGATGCCCGACACCATTGTGACTGAAGATATTAATGAAGCAATTGAAGCAGTTAAAAAATTCTCCAGTGCTGTTTTTAAACCACTTTTTTCAACCAAGGCACGAGGAATGGTCATCATTGATTCCAGCAAACCTATTGAACAGATAAAGAGTGAAATTAAACAATTTCAAGCAGAGCATCAAATGATGTATATTCAGAAAAAAGTCAATTTACCAGGACAAGATCTTGGCCTGGTTTTTTTAGGTGGTCAATATCTGGGGACTTATGCCAGGGTCAATCAATCCGGCACCTGGAACACGACTATTAATAGTGGCGGCCGATATGAAAAGTTCACGCCTTCTGAAGAAATTATCAGTATTGCACAACGAGCACAGGATCTTTTTTCAATGGATTTTACCACCGTTGATATTGCTGAAACAGATAATGGCCCAATTGTATTTGAAGTATCTGCCTTTGGCGGTTTTCAGGGAGCATTAGATGGGATAGGCATCAAAGCAGCCGAGTTATATGCTGATTATGTGCTTAATAAGATGTAACTACTCAGCGTGTTTAGATTTTGCCCAAATTCTAGGCATTTTTGCACGGCCCTTTATGGGCGCCACAGGCGTTGTGTGAGCATATATAAATATGTGACCATTTCCAGGTGCCCCTTGAGGGTAGAGTACAAAAATAACGACGAAGTTGGGTAAAAGATGAATACGCTGAGTAGTTACAATAAGATTTAATTATACATAAAATAGACTTAACACTATGGCAAGAATCATAGCCGCGTTAATACGACATGGTGATTATCACCAGCTAAAAGATACACCCAGTGCCTGGCAGCCTTTTCCTTTAAATGAAGCAGGAAAAGATCATGCTCGCTCAGCAGCACAAGACATCCATAACACACTGATTCAACAGAATTGGCTGCTGCACCCGGCCTGTGATTCATCACGACTATTAAGAGCATGGCAAACAGCAGAAATAATTTGTGAGCAATTAAAAAATACTCAGTCTCATAAAAGAGAGCACGTTATTACCATTGACAGCTTTGATGCATTAGCAGAACGAAGTGTTGGCAGCGCAGCTAACTTAACTCTTGCTCAGATTGAGGAAATAATTCATAGTGATCCTCGTTTTGATTCCTTACCAGAAGATTGGAAATCAAACAGCCATTTTTGCCTGCCTTTACAAGGGGCTGAATCCCTAATGAATTCAGGGAAACGTGTTGCCGATCATATAACAAAAAGCCTGTCTGATTTACAAAAATCAGTTAAACAGCCTACACTAAAACTATTTGTTGGCCATGGTGCTGCTTTTCGACATGCGGCCTATCATTTAGGCATACTGTCATTTGAACAAATAGCCCGGTTAAGTATGTACCACGGCCAACCCGTATTTATAGAACGACGAGAAGATGGTTCATGGACTCATATCGCAGGACAATGGAAAATTCGAGAAAAAAACACCCAGTACACTGATTAGGACTATAGGAAATTTATTTCCGAAATAGTCATTATCCTGGTAATTAGGACTATAGGAAATTTATTTCCGTAAATAGTCATTATCCTGGTGACTAGGAATATCGGAAATTTATTTCCGCAAATGGTTATTATCCTGGTGATTAGGACTTTAGATTGTTATTTCCATAACCTTAAATATTCATATAAAGAGCAATTAATGATTCCAGAAAAATATAATAAATATTTTAATCGCTATTATGGTAAACAATGGATTAATGCCAGATTACCATCCAAACCACAAGTATGGTTGATGGGGCCTTACGAGCAATCCATAAAAAAAGATACTAAAATAACCAGGACTATCGCCTGTGAAATAAAAGCTCATCTTGAAAGTGATTCCTGGGTCTGGCCAAATCAGACTATCTATTTTTTTTCTGATATGCATGCTGATGCCGATGCATTTATTGCTTCACTAGTCGCCTCAGGCGGTGTCAAAAAAACGGGCTCAAAAGATAAACAATTTAAGCTCACGGCTGAGGGAAAAAAAGCGCGCTTTATTCTTGGTGGAGACTATTTTGATAAAGGCCCCAGTACCTTACGACTTTTGGATGTTATTAAACTGCTTATCGATAAAGGTGGCGATGTTGTTATTTTAGCAGGCAATCATGATACCAGAACATTAATTGGCATTCGTTCACTATCCAGGAGACACATCTCCACAGAACATTTTTTTGTTCGAATGGGATTTAAACCTATCTCTCTTTTTAAAGAAATATATGAGCGCTACTTAAAAGGAAAAAAAGGCAAAAAATATAAAGCTCCTGGTATTAAGAAGTGTAGAAAAAAATTATTTCCTTCTAAAAATTGGGTAAAAAAATTTCCAGATATTGCCAGACAGCAAGTATCCCAGATTGCTCTACAAAAAGATATGAAACGAACCATTGAAAAAATTGATAATTTTGAACAATGGTATACTGATGAAAATATGAGTCTCAAACAAATATATTCTGCAGTCAAAAAATGGAAAGAATTATTTTTATATCCAAAAGGTAAATATTACTGGTTTTTTAAGCATCTTCAGTTAGCCAGCAAAGAAGGATCATTTTTCTTTGTTCATGCGGGTGTCGATGATTTAAGTGCCAAAATGATTCGAAATCATGGTATTAAAAAGCTTAATAAACAATTCAGAAAAAAACTAAAATCTGAATTATTTGACCTTTATTATGGGCCATTAGGTAATATGATTAGAACGAAATATCGTAACTGTGATCGTCACTTTACTAAAAAAGGTGCCTTAATGATGTATAATTCAGGTATCAATACGATTGTTCATGGACATAGAAATTTATATTACGGACAACGTATCATGCTGCGTAAAGGACTCTTTAATTTTGAGTGTGATACCTCTTTAGACATTAATACTCGAAAAAAAGAAGGGATTGTTCATGGTCCGGGAGCATCAGTTACTATTATTCATCCCAATAAGATTATTTTAGGAATAAGTAGTGATTATCCATATATTAAAGTGTTTGAGCCCGAATTAACCCTAAAGCTGTGTGAGCTATATAAAGAGAGATGAAATACTTATGACTATTTTCAATGAAGTAAATGAAAATTTACAATTTCTGATCTCTGAAGTGTCACTACAAGTCACCAATCTGCAACTTTATTTAAAAAACCCATCCAAAGACCTGGCTAAACACATCCTGGACAGAAGCGGCTATTTTTATAATTTGAAAGTACGTATACAAAATACCTGCAGTCGAATTATTGCCCAGAACAAAGAGCCTGAATCTGTTAATAGAAAATTAAAAGCACTTGACTCTATTGCTTCAAGTTTAACAGAGATAGCTGAATTATGCGGAAATTGTGTTTCTAACATTCAATCCTGTAATAAAAAGAAATATATTTATAATAAAAAATATAATGACATGTTAAATGATGTCAAAAAACAAATCAGTAAAATTGAACTCAGTATTTATGATGATAATACTAAGTTAGCTTTAAAAATTGGCCAGGTTCATAAAAAATTCAGGAAAATAAATCACCAACAGCAAAAACAATATAGTCGCAAACTTTCCAGAAAAAAATCTGTCAAAAAATTAATGACATTTGTTAATGTGATGAACACATTAACACAAATGGGAAAAGTTCTATTAAACATTAGTGAGAC
>WTAX01000134.1 GCA_013139395.1 Gammaproteobacteria bacterium
TTAACAATTTAATTTACACCCCCTATTGTTAAGTAATAAATTTTTGCTAAAAGCTTAAAGAAGCTTTAGGCAAGCTTGTTTAAACTTCAATTGGTCATCTGTTTCATCAATTTCACCTATTAAAAACTCTATCATTTTATTAAAATCAGACTTATTTTCAGGTCTTTGATAAGCCGATAGATAATCATGAATAGCAATATCGGCAAAAGGACCAAGAAATTCTAATAAAAGGCTTTCAATTTTATCAATGAAGTCAATAACTTTTTCTGATGACATTGAAGGTGAACTGTTGCCGGCTATAACTCCTGGTTGTTTAATTTCTTGAGTTTTTGATAAATCTATATCGGGTTGTGTTTTAGATTGAGGAAAAGTCCGGAATTTAAACTGTTGTAACAAAGTTGGTGTTTCCGGCAAGTCCAAATGGTTATAAGGGTTATAAATACCATTTGAAAAATGGTATTTACCTGATTTAATATCGTAAATATCCATCAAAGCATCAAGCCCTTTATGCATTCGATAAGCAAAACAGCTGATATTTCCATCTTTCATGCCTATTCGCGCAGAATGTCCTGTATCAGTAACAATAAACATGGTACCAGTACTTTCAGTGTTGCAAAGCTGAGTTAACTCTTGAATTAACTCATCATAGGAAAGTTTTTGGTTTTCTTTGCTCATTTGTATATACCTGGAAATAATTATAAATAAATTTATTAACGATACGGGTAACTAGTAAGCATGTATTGTTAAACAACCTTTAATACGCTGAGTAGTTACCAATTATAGTTGTAAAATTCAGGCAGTTAACGTTTTTTCATTCGTTCAAAGGCCTTAACCATACTAACGCGCATTCTTTCAAACGCATGAGCCAGTTCTCCAATTTCTCCTTTATCAGAGACATCAACTTTTATCATTAATTGTCCTTTACTGACTTTATCGGCCATATCAGTTAAATCTTCAATGGGTCTGGTAATTCTGGAGTCAACTATCCATGCAATAAGCAAGGCAATAAATATACTGGCGGTCAGGATGGATAAGAAGGTGATCCGAAAATCCTTAACACTCGCGAGAATAGTACCCATTGGCTTTTGAGCAATCAGATACCAGTTATAGGATGCGCCTGGAACATTGACTCTGGTAAAAATATAAGCTGAATCCTTATCATTGAATTGACCGGATTGAACACCAAAAATACGTTCGCTGATTTCTTTATGATCAGATATAAAATTTTCATTACTATTTAAATCTTGATTGCTACCCCAGAGCTTGTCTTGTTTAACGCCAGTCATGTAGAAACCATTACTGTCAACCAGTGCTGTGTCTTCAATTTGATTTAAAAAGACGGACGCAGCAACATTAGTGATAATAATGCCTGCACTTTTACCTTGATTTAATCCCGAAGTATACTGCACAGGTGTTGCATAGCGTATAACCGGCTTGTGTGGCATTTCAACTTTTCCATGCTCTCGATTCAAATCCAATCTGGATACAAAAACATCCCCCAGGGCAATATCGACAGACTTTTTGAAGTAACCTCTATCCCCTTTGTTTTGTAATTTTCTGGAACGCACAATATGACTATTTCTTTTATTAGAATCAATTCGCACTATCTCCTGACCATTTTCGTCAAGGTAGCGAATTTGATAATAAATTTTTCGCTGTTTGGAAAAGGCAAGAAATTCCTGAGCGATATTTTTCTTTAACTGCTCAATATCATCATTATAAGAATCATTTGATTTTTCACTAAGATAACGTTGCATAGGATGAGACTGACTTAAAAAAAGCACATCATCTTCAGTTGACCCCAAAAATGATTTTATTGAATTATCCAGTGAGCTAATTAAATCTTTTTGATTATTGTATTCTTGTGTTAATAATGTTGCTGTAGAAACATGGTCAGCATAGAAACCAATAATTGTAGCGGGAATCAAGGTAACAATCAGAAAACCAAAGGCGATTTTAAAGCGGATACGGTTATAAAATTTCATTTTTTCAACACTGGTTAATTTAGAATTCGACATTATACAAAATAACTAACAGTGAGATTATGACATTCGTCATAAAAAAGCCATGTTTTGACATTTAATTATAACTGCGAAAATTATGACTGAAGATTTTCATCAACACGTGAATTTATCATCAGAATATCAATACTTACTAATATACCTACTGATATATAATTTTTTCCCTAGTTAAGTGATTTTCTGTTAAAATTCCGATTCATATTTATGCGTACCAGGACAATATGGGTATCTTTTTGATTAGTTTGATAAATATCAATTCTATAAATCATAAAATGCGCTAGTCTTATACGGTTAAACTATTTTTGGTCGCATTGGATGAGCCAATGCATTCTGTCAATATTTGGAGAAATTACATGATTAAACCTCATGGTTCCGATGAACTAAACCCACTTTTCGTTTATGATTCTACTGCAAACGAAGCATTACACAAAGAAGCTGAAGGTTTAGCTTCTGTCTTAGTTAGTTCTGCTACAGCAGCTAATGCCGTTATGTTGGGTGCTGGTTACTTTAATCCTTTAACAGGATATATGAATAAAGCTGATGCCTTATCTGTTGCCACTGATATGAAAACGACTTCTGGTCTTTTTTGGCCAACACCGGTTCTGAACTTGCTTCAGGATGCTGGTAGTATCAAAGCTGGCGATCGTATTGCTCTTAAAGATCCTAATGTTGATGGTAATCCCATTCTGGCTGTGATGGACGTTGAATCTGTTGAAGAGTTCACGGATGAAGAAATTGCCTTAATATCAGAAAATGTTTACCGTCCAGGTGCTGAAGAAGCACACCCAGGCGTTGATGCATTTGTTGCTCAAGGTAAGGTTTGTCTTTCTGGTCCAATTCAAGTATTAAATTTCTCATATTTCCAAAGCGAATTCCCAGATACATTCCGTACTGCTGTCGAAATCCGTAATGAAATTTCTGAGCGTGGCTGGAATAAAATTGTTGCTTTTCAGACTCGTAACCCAATGCACTTAGCTCACGAAGAACTTTGTCATATGGCAATGGATCGTCTAGACTGTGATGGTCTTGTTATTCATATGCTGTTAGGTAAATTAAAGCCAGGTGATATCCCTGCTCCAGTACGTGATGCAGCAATTCGTAAAATGGTTGAATTATACTTCCCTAAAAACAGTGCAATGGTTACAGGTTATGGCTTTGATATGCTGTATGCCGGTCCCCGTGAAGGCGTATTGCACGCAGTTTTCCGCCAAAATATGGGTGCTACTCACTTCATTATTGGTCGTGACCATGCCGGTGTTGGTGATCACTATGGTGCGTTTGATGCACAAACAATTTTTGATAATGATGTTCCAGAAGGTGCATTAGAGATTGAAATATTCAAAGCTGATCATACTGCTTATTCTAAGAAATTAGATAAGGTTGTTATGATGTGTGAAGCACCCGATCATACTAAAGAAGATTTTGTACTTCTTTCTGGTACTAAAGTACGTGAAATGCTGGGTAATGGTATTGCTCCACCAAAAGAATTCTCACGTCCTGAAGTCGCTCAGATCCTTATGGATTACTACGAAAGTATCAAATAATTATTATTAATTAAATAATGCTTTTTAGTTAAAAAGGCCTGATTTGGAAACAAATCAGGCCTTTTTTAATATGGAAAAAAATATTAGAAAATAAAAAGTTTATGTAAATCCAAGCATTCTCATAAATTTACCCCAAAATCCAATTTTTTTATGCTTTTTTACTGTTACTCGGGGAGCTGTTGCTTTATTTTTAGACAACTCTTTTTGCAGTTGCTGCTGGAAATCAGCAGACATCATCACAGTGGCTTCACTTTGTTCACCAGAGTCGACAGTACCACTAAAGCTTGATTCAGTAAAGAAAGCGATTTGATGCTTACCAATACCAATAACATCACCATCTTTTAGATTATGATGGTGTATTTTCTTATCATTAACAAAAGTACCATTAGTACTATTCATGTCTTCTAATACTGCACCATTCTCTGTTGTATTAACGGTTGCATGAAGACTACTGACTGCTAGATTATCAATAGAAATATCATTCTTGGCCGTTCTGCCAATAGTGATACTCTCTTTACTGAGGACGAATTCCTGAACGTCCTGACCATCAAATTTTAAAACCAGTCTCATTGTTTCTCCCTATAAGACAAATAAATCAATACTTATTAATATGATAAACATTATATCTGATTTTTAATAGTGTAATTAGAACTTTATTACAAATTTTTGAAAAAGTTCTTAACTTTATTAACAACTCTTCCAGGTTCACTCTGTAAGTTAGCTTCTTTTTGTAAGTGAAGAAGCCGTTTATTATCAGAATCCACACTTAAACCTGTACTAATATAAGATTGAGCTTTCTGATAGTTATACTTATCCAACTCACTTCTGGCAAGCAATTCGTAGCGGTAAACAACATCTTTAACACCCTTTTTTGCTTCCTTATTATTTTTATCTAATTCTAAAACTTTTTGGAAGTAATAGAGGGCATTATCATTTAAAGGTGTCGTTAAATTGTATTTTTTTAATGAACTTTTTCCTTTTGACAGGAAATTTTTAATACTTGAGCGTTGATTTAATTGCTTTTTTTGACGTGACAATTGTTTTTGACGTTCAAGCGCTTTTTTTGCCTGAGCTATTTCAATATTTTTTTTCTCTATGGCAGCTTCTTGCTGCTGTTGCTTAAGTAATATTTCACTTTCAAATTCATTTTTTTTCTCAATTAAAGCCTGCTCTCTAAGTTTTAAATCGTGTAACTTTTCATTAGAAACTAAATCAGTTGTTTCAGCTTTAGAAGTAGTTGAGGGCTTAAGCTCATTAAGCTTTTTTTCATTTGTTGTTATTTTAATTTTACTAATAGCTGTTTTATCATCGGTAACAGTTGTATTAATAAATAAAAGATACAAAGAAATTAATAAAGTAATACTAATGAAAGAATATAAAAAATAACTTTTATACTGCTTCATCTTTTTTTGATTAACATATTCTACTACAACATCAGTATCAATGAGTTTAGTTTCAGATGAGGTTTTATTCAGGTTAGGATGTTGTTTTAAGTATTGCTTAACAAAACGGGTAACAAGTTTTGCATCGGACAAACGTTCATCAGGTGATTTTGCTAAAAGACTGTTCAATAGCGGTTGAAGTTCATGAAGTTCGTCAGATAATTTAGGGATAGGTTTTTGAATACTATTAGCAATTGTTTCCAGATCGGTTTCACCCGTAAAAGGTTTTTTCCCCATTAACATTTCGTACATCATAACGCCCAGACTATAGATATCAGTGCGATAATCGAAGGGTTTACCCTGAATTAATTCAGGGGAGGCATAAGATGGACTTGCATAAAGCTCATCAGGACATAAATCAACTTCTTTTTTTGGTTCAATTCTATGAGAAATTCCGAAATCTGTTATTAATGGACAATCCTTGCTGCGAAATAATATATTAGCAGGTTTTATGTCACCATGAATAATACCCTGTTTATGTACCAGGTGAAGTGCATCTGAAATTTGACTAATAATGT
>WTAX01000255.1 GCA_013139395.1 Gammaproteobacteria bacterium
GACATAATGATTAATCCGGGTACGATGTAATCCATATAAGTATAGCCATCAATGTTACTCAATTGAGAACCAATGAGCTGACCAAAGATAATGAAATACAATCCCATGGTAATCGCGGGTGGGATGATAGTTTGTAACCATATTCGGGAGAAACGAAGAATTTCTTTAATTAATATAGTCTTATAGGCAGTAATATTATCGTTTAAATACATAGTTGAGTGACCCATTATAGTAAATGGCCTTTCATTTTATTCAGCTAAAAAGCTGTGATCTGATAAAGATTATTTTTTTACCATACGTAAAAAAAGTTGTTCAAGACGATTGCTTTTATTACGCATACTAAGTACTTTAATTTTCTTTTGGCTTAATAATTCAAAAAGAGTATTAACACCTTCCCCTTTTTTAATTTCAACCTCAAGGGTTGTGTTATCAATTAAGTAGCTGGAATAGTCTGCCAGAGTTGGAGCAGTGTCCAGAGGTTCTTTTAAATTTAATACCATACATTCACTATCCAGCTCAGAGAGTAACTCAGCCATGGCACAGTTTTTTATTATGCTGCCCTGATTAATAATAGCAATATTTTTACAAAGTTGTTCAGCTTCTTCAAGATAGTGTGTTGTCAGAATGATTGTTGTGCCTTGCTTGTTTATTTCCTGTAAAAAAGTCCACATGCTGCGTCTAATCTCAATATCAACGCCGGCAGTGGGTTCATCAAGGATCAGGATCTGAGGATTGTGCATAAGCGCCCGGGCTATCATCAAACGGCGTTTCATTCCGCCTGAGAGATCACGAGCCATTTCTCGGCGCTTGTCCCATAAATCCAATTGTTTTAAATGTAACTGCGCACGTTTAAAGGCTTCTGGACGGCTGACACCATAGTAGCCAGCTTGATTGACAAGAATTTCTTCTACGGGCTCAAAAACATTAAAATTAAATTCTTGTGGTACGATGCCAAGATTCTGCTTTGCTTCTCTGGGAGATTTTTGTAAATTATAACCTTGAATAGAAACCTGGCCTGAAGTTTTATTAATAAGTGAACAAACAATACCAATGATGGTCGATTTGCCAGCCCCATTGGGACCTAATAAAGCAAAAAAATCACCCTGTTTAACACTAAGATCGATGCCTTTTAATGCTTCAAAACCATTTTTATAGGTTTTTTTCAGGTTTTTTATTTCAAGTGCATTCATAATAATTGGCATATATAAATTATTTTTTCAGCTTAACTGTGAAAAAATCTTATATGATTTAAATGTCCAGTTTGTGTGTTAGGGCAATTATTCATTGTTATTGACCATTTGTTTATCTAAAGTATGGTTATGTTAGTGATTTTTCAAGTGAAAAAAATTCCAGAAGGTAAAGTGAGTTGCTCTTTTAAGCTTGATTATATGGAATATATTGTATACATTTGATAGTGTATATGAGTATAAAGTGGGGTTAAACTTCTCACTCTAACTTATATTATAATAAGATGGCAAGAATGGATAACAATGACATCAGAAGCTTCTAATACAAAAAGATCAATTTATCTCAGCCTTAAATGGAAAGTAATTTTAGGGATTAGTCTGGTATTAATTATCGTTAACGTTGCGGTAACATTGGTTACTTATAACCAAATCCAGTCTCAATTTGAACAAAATCGATTGCAGACTCAACAGACTTATAAAAGAGAGTTTGATGGTTTAGTCAGCAATAGCTTTGATAGAATGAGACAGTTGTCTTATCTTATACCATTATTAAAAGCTAGCTCATCTCCTGCTGAAGCTTCTTCAAATCCTGATGCCATTCAAAATAAGCAAAACACTTTTCCTCAGCAACTTCAACAGATTATTAAGCAGCATATTTCAACATTACAAATAGAGTATGGCTTAAATAGTCTTTATTATTTTCAAGATACGGCACACCCTTTGGTTGCCTGGAATGGTCATCAGCTTCCCGATGCAGTTAAAACGATACTTAAAAAAAGTCTAATGTCAGAGCAGCCGGCAAGTTTATTGGAGTGTCAGAAACAATGTAATTTGTATACTATCACACCACTTTTACATGAAAATGGTGAAACAGGTCTTTTGTTATTGGGTGCATCACTGACGGATCTTGTCGTTGAATTTGCAATGATTTCCCATGCGGATATAGGCATAGTAAATAAGGAAGGTGAATTATCAAATGAGCCTGTGAATAATTCAATGTACTTAAAAAACTGGCATGCGAGTCTATTGTCAGTGAGTAATGCTGATAAGCAACGTGAATTGATGGAAAATTTTTCTCAAGTCAATAGTTTGCAACAGTCTTTACAAAGGAGTCAGCAAATTCAATGGCTTGAAAAAACTTATGAAGTTCTTTTGGTTCCTGTAAATGATACAACACAAGAACAGAGCACAATGATCCTGGTTATCAGTGATATCTCAGAAGCACTGGCAAGTATTAATACTGTCACATTAAAAACGTTCTACACGGGGTTAGTTGGTTTACTCGTTTCTGAGTTGTTATTATTTACTATTCTCTGGTTTCCCATGCGTGATCTTAACCGAATTGTAGCCGTGCTGCCCCTGTTTGCACAAAGCGCCTATAGCAACATTCGAGAACAGCTTCATGGCTTTTCAGAAAAAACAATTATCAATGATGAAATTGATCAATTATCAGATTCTGTTGTTGACCTGTCTTTGCAATTAGAGGGCCTGAAAATCCAAGTTGATCATAAAACTCAAGGTTTAGTTCTACGATCTAATGAGTTAGCAAGAGAAAAGGATTTTATTAGCGGCTTATTAGAAACCACCCAGGCAATTATTTTAACACAGGATAGAGATGGCAATATCAAAATGCTTAATAGCAAGGGGTGGAGTTTAATTGCCTATGAATCAAAAGGGATAATTGATACGCCTTTTGACGATATTCTATTAAATAACGACTTAAAGCGTGTAACAGTTGAAAAGTTGAATGAAATACGTATGGGAAATGAGCAACATTTTCAACATGAGGCAGAAATTCACTGTTCCTGTAAAGCTCGCTGTATGATTTCATGGTATCACTCACTGCTTTCTATTCGTGGTGATGATGGTGCAGTGATGCTCTCGGTTGGTATGGATATCACAGAGCATAAAGTAGCGCAAGAACAATTGGAATGGATTGCTGATCATGATCCTTTGACGGGATTATATAATCGCCGTCGTTTTCAAAATGAAATGGAACACGTTTTAGCTATTGCCCGTCAATATGAAAAAACAGGTGCATTATTGTATTTTGACGTCGATCATTTTAAATATTTGAATGATAGTCAGGGACATCAGGCTGGTGATCAGATGTTGAAGTTAATCTCTGATAAACTTAAACATACGCTCAAGCAGTTTGACATCATTGCTCGTCTTGGCGGAGATGAGTTCGCTGTTGTTTTAACTGAGACTGATGAAGGCGTTGCCGTTAAAGTGGCACAAAGAATCATTAAAAGTCTGCGTGCTATTGAAACCAATATATTGGGAGGGACGCATAAAATTTCTGTCAGCATTGGTATTGTCCTATATCCGAATGATGGTTTTAATGTTCCGGATTTATTAGCCAATGCCGATCTGGCAATGTACCAGGCAAAAGAAAAAAAACGCGGAAGTTTTCACCTGTTCTCTTCTCAGGATCTGGGGCGTGAGCGAGTCAATCAGTTAATGGTCAGAAAGGAACGTATAGAAAGTGCAATTAAAGAAGATCGCTTTATGCTTTATTTTCAACCAATTATGGAGATAAAAAGCGGCAAAATAATGCGTTATGAAACTCTGGTCAGGATGATTGATAAAAATGGTGATATTCAAACACCTGATTCTTTTATCCCTGAAGCGGAACAATTAGGACTGATAGATGAAATTGATCGTTTAGTAATGAAAAAAGCAATACAGGCATTAGGTAATTTTGTATCAGGAGGTTTTGATATATGCTTATCGGTTAATTTATCTGGAAAGGCAATGGATAACCCGGATATTCTTGTGTTGATTCAAGAACAATTACAAAAATATAAAGTTGAACCATCACGTCTGTTTATTGAAATCACTGAAACGGCAGCTGTTTCGGATATAGTGGGTGCTGAACGTTTAATGAGAGAAATTAAAGAACTAGGCTGTCACTTTGCGCTTGATGATTTTGGTGTTGGTTTTTCTTCTTTTTTCTATTTAAAACAATTACCTGTTGATGTTGTTAAGCTGGATGGCATGTTTATTCGCCAATTACCTCATAGTGCTGAAGATCAAATATTTGTGAAAGCATTAAATGATATGGCCCATGGCTTGGGTAAACAGACTGTTGCTGAATTTGTTGAAAATGAAGAAATTCTTGAAATGCTGGCATTTTATAACGTGGATTATGCTCAGGGATATCATATTGGCAGACCATTGCCGGATATATTGAGGTAATAAGGACGAACACATAGGTTCGTCCCTACATTAGTACCACACATGCGTAGGGGCAGACCTATGTGTCTGCCCTTGTGTTCTAAAGAGTGTTCTAAAGAGTGTTCAACACTCTGCCCGCAGCTTCAATGGTGGCATCAATATCATCATTTGTATGAGCTGCTGAAACAAATCCTGCTTCAAAAGCAGAGGGTGCAAGATAGACACCTTCATCTAACATGCCATGAAAGAACTTTTTGAAACGCTCCTGATCACTTTTAGTCACCTGCGCAAAACGAGTGATTTTTTCTTCATCACTAAAGAACAGTCCAAACATACCACCGACTTGATTTGATGTCATGGCAATACCAGCTTCTTTAGCTTTAGCGACGATTCCGCTCACCAGACGTTTTGCTTTTGCATCCAGATCCTTATGCACACCATCTTGTGCTGCCAACGTTAACGTTTTCATACCGGCAGCCATTGACAGGGGATTACCTGATAATGTACCTGCCTGATAAACAGGGCCTAATGGAGAAATATGCTGCATTATTTCTTTCTTACCGCCAAAGGCACCAACAGGCAGACCTCCACCAATGACCTTACCTAGTGTTGTGAGATCAGGTGTGATGCCATAATGGCTCTGTGCTCCGCCTATTGATACACGAAAGCCAGTCATCACTTCATCAAAAATTAACACACTGCCGGATTGATCACAGACTTCTCGTAATGTTTCAAGAAAGCCGTCAACAGGAGGGATACAGTTCATATTGCCGGCAACAGGTTCAACAATAATGGCAGCAATTTGAGCGCCAATATCAGCAAATACTTCACGAACCTGAG
>WTAX01000132.1 GCA_013139395.1 Gammaproteobacteria bacterium
GCTTTGTACAATGAGCGACCAAGTTAATGACTGATCAAAATAAGGATTTTAGATTGTAATACACATTTTGTTTGACTTACGACATTTCCGCTTTTCACTCATACTAAAATAAATAAGGAAAAGCTAATTTTCGGCTTTAGGTCAAACCCGTATTTTTACCGAAGGTCGGCAATCACCACTACAATGCCATTAACTTAAGGATTTAGCCAACCCTTTTGTAAGCCATATTGTACTTGGGCCTATCCCAGCGGTTTCGTTTGTCTACTCTTATGAAGCTTCTATCCGGTCTATAGGCATCCACTTTGATCATTTTCTTTTTTTATAATGGTATACTTTCTTATAGAATAAAACCCTGTATTGGGTTTAGAATTTATACCACTGCGTGTTTTTTCTGCCGCAGAGCGGCTTCGTCTTGGGTATACAAGCAGATTAAGCAAGCGATAGTTTTTAAATACGACCAATCATATACCGAAATGAATCAATGAGGTGACTAAATACTATGGATTTACCGAAAGCTGAACAGGCTATTGTTAACGGGATATATGCTGCAGTAGCTTGGTTACTTCTGGATTTAGGATTTATGTTCAAAGAGCATGGAGGACAAATGCTTAACGTCTTCATCTCACGACCAGAATTGGCAATTGGAGCGATCATTGCTATTGCCTGTATAGTGGGCCTGTTTTATAAGTCCCGCTTTGCGGCTATATTGATCTTTCTATTCTTCCTTTTGCCACTCATATTACGTGCTGTGCAGGGGACTTTTCCCTCTGATATGCTACTATTGTTTTCCTTCATTTTGCTTTACTTTTTTCTCAACGCCATTTTGGGTGCATTCAGTTACCATCATCTGAAAAAGGAATAAGAAAATGGCTGATTTCCAAAAACCAGCAAAACCAGTAGACACCCACCTCGATTTAACTCTAATTTAGGTTATTGACCATAAAATAAGTGCAAAACTATAAGCTATAAATAAATCGATATGGGCACACCTGGTCGTACAAAATCTCTTCGCAATGGTGATAATGTTTCAGTGTCTATTGAGCAAGTGGGAACGGTGGAAAATGAAATTCGAAAATGAATGTGTCCACAGGTAGGTAATGACTATACTACTTTTTTTTTTGCTCAGAGATTTAGGGCATAATTTTGAACTATTTTCGTTCTTCCAAACAATCAAAACGAGCTGAAACCCAATGAATTTATTTCGGTATCAAGCAATATGGTTTAGAATAATGCACTATCATGACAAATATCTCCTATGTTTTATTATAAAGTGACTATTGCCTATAAAGGCACTGCTTATTCTGGTTGGCAAGCACAAGCTCTTGATGATGCCCATGAAAAGAATCCCACGGTTCAGGGGATTGTCCAAAAGGCACTGAATAAAGTCACTAAATATCAAGCGTTTTCTTTATCGGGTGCCAGCCGTACCGATGCAGGTGTGCATGCCAGGAGCCAATTGGCAAGAATTGCTTTAGAACATGAGATACCAGCAAAACGTTTACAAATGGCTATGAACGCTCAACTTCCTGATGATGTTCAACTGATGCATTGTGAGCCTTGTAGCCAGCAGTTTAATCCGCATACCATTTCAAGTGTAAAAGAATATCATTATTACTTTTCTCTTTCTCAGCTGACGAATCCTGTGTTTAACGATATTGTTGGCTGTGAACTAGGCCATCCTCTTGATAATTTTTCACATCAAGAACGGTTTGAGAAAATGACAGAGGCCTGTCGGTTATTTGTTGGAACTCATGATTTTCAAAACTATTGTAATAAAGATAAAAAAACAGTTTCGACGGTGCGAACAGTGACCAACTGTGATATTCATTCTGCTAATTTTTCACCGCTAGGTGAAAATATCTATTACATTAAAATTTGTAGTAATGGCTTCTTACGCTACATGGTACGCTTTATTGTAGGGGCATTATTTGAAGTTTTTAAAGGAAGAGTTGAATTAGAAGATATTTCTAATTATCTAAACGGTTATCAATCAAAAAGATTAAGCTTAAAAGCAAAATCTAAAGGTCTTCATCTGATTAGTATAACGGCTAAGTAGTGCGTTTAATAAAACGTCAAAATGCAAAATAATCTCTTTCCTTGTCCCAGCGCTCACTCAAAACAACTTGAAGCTGTAGAATTACTCCAAAAAGAACTATTTTGAAATCACTTTAATTGCTAACAATATTATTCAGCTTTGTGCTTGAATGTCGATCTGACTTGTGATCTAATAGATATTATTCATGCAGAGATTATCCCAATGGCTCACTATAAAGTCGATGAATCTTATCAGAACAAATTTATCCCAGTTGATTTTTCACAACAAATAATTCCAGGTACTTTTGAAGTCGATGAAAACTTCCGCTTTAAAGCTATGTCTTAATCAATAAGTAAATACAAATTCTTCTGCTTCGGATCGATTTCTGCCATTTTTATGGGGAAGAATATTGAATATTTCATCGATATGAAATTTCAGCTTTCCAATATTGTACGTTAGGAAATAAAAATCCTCCAATCACTGCTTAGTACAAAGAGCGACTTAGTTAAGGACTGATTAAAATGAGGATTTTAGGTTATAATCCTCATTTTGTTTCACTCATGAAATAGCCGCTTTACACCCTAAAGAATAAAATAATAAATTGCTAATTTTTCGCTTAAGGCCATGACCTGTTATTGCAATTCTTTAAATATGTCTGGCTAAGAATATGCTTGCATTAAAGTAAAGTTCTAACGAATATCAATCTTTTGTTTGTTAATAAAAGGTCGATGAATGGGCCATTCATTTGTTAATTCAAACTTATCTTTAAGACGTTTTAGTGAGCTGTCAGTCATCACATGATAGCTTCCATTGACATAAAGATGTCCTGAAACAGAAGGGGCGGTAATTGAAAGCTGCGTACTTTCTCCAGGTGCCAGACGATTATCGGATAAAACAAACATAACAGGCTGCCAGACAATCTGCCTTTTGAATTTAATGGATTCAAGGGAGCTTTGCTGACCGTTTTTATCTATCCAGAAAAAATCTAGAACAATAAAGCGATCCGGATCACCAGTAGGAGCTTTATGTCCGGCACCGCTATTGGTTATGGTGATAGTGATTGTATCTTCATTTTTTTCGGCTTTAAAGGTAAACACCTTCTGTAACTGATGGTTTGAATAACCGCCCGGCCATAAGTGTTTCCTGCCCTCTCTGGCGGGATAGCCATCCATTAATGGCCGAGTGACAGGCGGCATATGACAGTCCTGACAAACAAAACCTTTAGCGGCCCATAAACCGCTATTGGACTCCATGCCGGTACTGCACACGCCTTCATTCATCAGTGAAAAATCTTTACTGGGTACTTCATGGCATTGCTGACACAGGCTTTTTTTCAGAAACTTTTCATCATAGGCGACAGGGTGGGGGGAATTTAATGATTTCTTTTTATAGGGGCCGTAGATAATGCCGTCTTTAAGATGACAAGCAGCACAAGTGACACCTTCTTGTTGTAATTCGGGATCAAAATCAGGATTAGCGATGCTTTTAAGAGCACCCCATGTGTCAGGATAGTCCACTGATTCAGAGGATAAAATAACGGGAGATTGATTTAATAATGGCGTATGGCAGACAAGGCAAGTGGGATCACCCTTGTCTTTTTTTAAGTAGGCGGTAAAAAAAGGATCCGTAAATGCTTTGGAATGCAGGGAAGTTTGCCATTCCTGATATATTTCACTATGACAAACACCACAATCTTTGGCTTTTAAGGAGATAACTCCTTCAGGAGTAGTTTGCTGAGGAATAAATTTTGCAGTTTTGTCTGAAAGTTGATAAATGCCATCAGGGTTTAAAAAAAAGACTATGGCCAATATAAGAATTATCAGACTAATAATTATTAGAATTAATTTTTTCATGATTGTTAGTAATGAAGGCGAATGAATTCGCCCCTACACAAGAAATGTATAATATATTATCCTAACGCTTATGTTATCTACGCTGGCTAAGAACGGGCTTTAAGCGTTCAGCCATATTGCGTAATAACTCTTCAGTGGTAGACCAGTCAATACAGGCATCAGTAACGGACACACCATACTTCAG
>WTAX01000496.1 GCA_013139395.1 Gammaproteobacteria bacterium
GGTGAACGTAATGGTTCTTCCAGTATAGTTGGTGTGCATCCGTTAATAGCTTTTTTTGGGCGAATGAATTCACCCCTACAGAAAAAATCAGGTAAAAATTCAATAGCTTATTAAGCCCTGAATTGTAGGGGCGAATTCATTCGCTTATTTATTGATGGACACCAGCTATTTCGGCTGCAGTGACTCATTCTTCATTTAAATAAGGATCTACCATGTTAGACTATCTTCCCGCTATCCTCGCTGCCGTTATACATATGCAGCATGGCGTTTATAATTTAAATCTGGATGACTATACCGTTACTGACACTGAAAATAACCTGATGTGGCTCTATCAGGCTCGTAGTCATGGAGAACGTGCCGCAGCAGTCAGTGAGTGTGAAGATTTAATCTACGAATCACATAGTGACTGGTACTTACCCAATAAGGCACAATCGGGTTATTTTCACTTTCAGATGAATGCTGAAAACATACTGCCCCTGCAGTTATTTGATCGCTGTACAGCAGAAGTGGTCAGTGATGGCTATGTACGCACGAAAAGAGGGGCGGAAGCCTATGGCGGCAACCCCGGAGATCCTATTAATTTTAGCGGTGGTGCGAATATTCGTTGTGTCAGAGATTTGTGATTTATAATAGTTCTTGTTCATAAATAGAGATTGCCTGCTTTGAATGATGAATCCGCTCTAAATAACTTTTACCATAGTTGAATAGCAGGTTTCCATTATCTGTTTCAAGCTTCCCGGCAATAACAGAACAGGCTCGTAGTCATGGAGAATATGCTGAGGCAATCAATGTCTGTAAAAATATGACCTGCGCAACCCGTGTGATAGGTATTTACCCAGCTTCTTGAATAACTAAAATATCAAATTACTCTGATAATCATTGAATTGTGACCCTAATGATTAATGGCCGCATCAGTGATACCTCAAGGAATATCCTCTTTAATAGACAGAAATTATTTACAAGAGTAAAATCCAAGAGTAGTATATGGATATGACTTATATAAAAAGAAATGTACAAACCAAAGTTGATGCATTGCTGGATATATTTCCAGCTGTGCTGATCCTGGGAGCTCGACAAACAGGAAAAACAACCCTGGCTAATATTAGCCGCCCGGACTGGAAATACTTTGATTTAGAAAAAGGCAGTGATTATGATTTCATCACATCTGATTATGACTTTTTCTTTCGTGAGTATCCTGAACACCTGATTATTGATGAGGCACAGGAGGTACCTCAGATTTTCAGAGAATTAAGGGGTGTTATTGATTCAAACAGAAGCCAGAAAAATCGTTTTATTCTCACAGGTTCAAGTTCTCCCAAATTACTGGAAGCTATTTCAGAGTCTTTGGCAGGAAGAATTGGCATTATTGAAGTTGGCACATTAAAGAGTAATGAAATTTTCGCTGACCCCTTACCTGTGTTTTATCAGATTTTTGAACAGACCATTAGTTTGTCAACTATCGATTTTTTAAAGGAAATCCAGGTTAATGAGCGGGACAGCTTAACTTCCCTGTTTAAGGGAGGGTATCCTGAACCAGTACTTCAGACATCGGAAGATTTTTTTTATCTGTGGATGGAAAATTATCACAAAACCTATATTTTCTCTGATATTAAACGCCTTTATCCAAGATTGGATGAGGTAAAATATCGTCGTTTTATTAGTATGCTTGCCAGTTTATCAGGGACTATTGTTAATAAAGCACAATTAGGTCGATCGATTGATGTTTCTGAAATGAGCATCAGAGACTATCTGGATATTGCACATAATACCTATATATGGAGAAATATACCCTCTTATGAAGGTTCCATTGCAAAATCTATCGTAAAAATGCCCAAAGGCTATTTTAGGGACTCCGGCTTATTGCATTATTTGCTTAATATAACGAGCAGAGAACAAATGCTGACAAGCCCTAATATTGGGCAAAACTTTGAGTCTTTTGTAATAGAAGAAATCATTAAAGGACTTCAATCTACAAATGTAAGGAAATGGGATTATTACTATTATCGAACTCGAAATGGAGCAGAAGTTGATTTGATCCTGGAAGGCAGTTTTGGTGTACTGCCCATTGAAATAAAGTTTGGCTCAACCACCAGATTAAAACAACTGACTTCTTTAACTAAGTTTATTGAAGACAATCAGTTACCGATGGGTATTGTCATTAATAATAGTGATGAAGTTAAACGACTGAGTGATAAGATTATTCAGATCCCTGTGAATGCCATTTAAATATTGATACAGTAGCGTATCAAAATCAGTTTGCTTTGAACCTAATGATTTTGTAAATAATATTATCTCTAATGATTGATTTCTAATATCCGCAAGCAACCATAAACAACCTATTATATATCAATGTATAGTGGATATTTATGAGTAATAGACTACATAAATTATAGGTTAAGTTTTAATGGTTGACCAGGTTGGTCTATTCTGGTATGGTTGGTTTAAATGTGAAAGGAGCATGCTATGATTGTCAACGTATCAGAAGCAAAAACAAATTTATCAAAGCTTATAAATCTTGCTTTCCAGGGTGAAGAAGTTATTATTGCAAAAAATAACCTACCCTTGGTTGAATTAGTAGTACATAAGCCAAAAAGTAAAATAGTGTTTGGGTTATTAGCGACCAAGGATATTGATCCCTTGGATAATGATATTATGGATGAAACGGAAGAAGTAAATAATTTGTTTTACAATCATGAAATTAGTCCGAAATGAATATTATTATAGATACTCATATTTTTATATGGTTATTAAAAAAACCTGAGAAATTAGAACCAGAGCATATTCAGATTTTAAAATCGCCCCATGAATTTTTTTTAAGCTCAATTAGTATTGCAGAAATGATGATTAAATCGAGCATTGGAAAACTGAATGTAAATTATGATCTTGTCGATATGGCATTACAAAGCGGCTTGAAACTACTTGATTTTAGTGCGCAAGACGCAAATTATCTCAAAAAATTGCCATTACATCATAAAGATCTGTTTGACAGAATGCTGATAGCTCAGAGTCTTTGTCTGAGCATGCCAATAATGACATGCGATAATAAGTTTAAATATTATGAGTGTGATTTGATTTAAAACAGTTATTTGCTTTTTCATGGGGTAGAATATTTTGAATATCAATCTACTCTGACCCTGAGGGATCCCCACAAAATACATAAGGCTATTATGACTCATATTGCATAAGGCTCCATGATTAATTTTTGTATTTTATTATAAGCTACAAGCCAAT
>WTAX01000323.1 GCA_013139395.1 Gammaproteobacteria bacterium
TCACAGAATCTGTTGCAATATAAAGCTTCTGAAGGTTTTATAAGCAATAGATAATATGAGTATCAACATCTCACCCACTATTTTGGGACTGAGCGGCCAGAGAGTCAATGAAATAACACTAAATAAGCACCACAAGACAGTGCATATAATCTGTCAAAGAGACAAACGTAAAAAAGTAATCGATCCGTTAACTGGGAAGCAAGGAACGGTTAATCGATATATTCAAAGGCAAGTTCGAGATATTCCATTTATGGGGTATCCCTGTTATCTGGAAATTGAATTAGCTCAGGTTTTTATCAGTAAAAATGAACGCCGTATAGAGCAATGTGATTTTGTTGATAAAGGCTGCCGATTTACTCAACGATACTGTCATCTGATTAGTGGGCTTTGTCGTCATATGAGTATTCAGGCGGTTTCCCGACATTTAAAAATACGTTGGGAAACCGTCAAGAACATTGATAAAGTTTATCTTGAAAAAACATTGCCCGCATTAGAGCCTGAAAAATTAAAGGACTTAAAATATATCGGTGTTGATGAAGTAGCCAGGGCAAAAGGCCATGATTATATGACCGTCATCTATGACATGGTTGAAGGGCATTTAATCGGGGTAGAAACAGGACGAACGTCCGATGTTTTTACAAAGTTTTTAAAACGAATACCAAAGGAAACTACTGAAAAAAAAGAGGCTGTTGCCATGGACATGGGACCAGCCTATCAAAAATCAGTGAGAGAAATCTTACCCAATGCTGATATTGTCTTTGACCGATTTCATGTGATGAAAAATTTCTCAGACGTGATAAAGAATCAACGTCGAATTGAATTCAGAAGAGCCAATAAGCCTGGAAAAGATTTATTAAAGGGTTGCTATTATCTTTTGTTAAAAAATGAAGACAAGCTGACAGAGAAACAATCAGGCAGATTAAATAATTTACTATCAGAAAACCAAAACTTAAATATTTTGTATTTGATGAAAGAGCAGCTGCAGGCATTGTGGAATAACAACGATGTCTCTGAAATGAAAGCTGAATTAGAGCAGTGGTGTGTCATGGCAGATCAAACCAATATGACCTATTTGAAAACATTTGCTCGTTCAATGAGAAAGAACAAAAATGGCATTTGCAACTATGCAAAACATCAACTGACATCTGCCAGAATTGAAGCAGGCAATGTCAGTATTGGCTTAATAAGAAAAAGAGCCAGAGGGATTCGGGATACCGAATATTTTAAACTGAAAATCAGGCAAACCTCCATTCCTGATGAGCAGAGTATGTTCTATTTTGGACAAAATCTCACTCATTAAAGCGGAGAACAACCCGGTATGATACTTTATTACTTAAAAGTTAACCCTTTTACATGTCAAATATAGTTTCAGTATGATACTTTATTTTTTTACTACTAATTTAATCAACAGGGGAATGCGGGTTACAGAGGATCTCAGTATGATACTTAATTACTCGCCTACAATTAATGTAGGCGTGTAATAAAGTTTCATACTAAGCAATAAAGATACATACTGAATATGATGGTTTTGACCTATTGCTGACATTCGATGCAAACGAGACTAGTTCTCATCCGTCCTGAAAGCAGCCATTCATTATGATTAATTCACAGAAAATTGACCAAATATCTGATACACTGACTTTTCCCAATTTCCTAAATTTGATACCGGGAAAAGGATAAGTATTTGTTTAATTTGAACAAATACTTAGTTAAAAATCAAAAAATTATTAATATTACTATACCGAGAAATTACCATTAAAATCGATTTGATGTTGATTTTTTAATCACGAGTTTATGAATATACTTTTAGTCGAAAAAAATAAAATGACTCGCCCTTTATATTTATTCTTCGATGGTATATCAGAAGGGCTTTGTATTAAGATATATAATAAGTTTCAATCTTATGTACAGCATGGAGATGTTTATCATTGCAAACATCTTAAAACTTTAAATTCAAAAATTTGGAAATATAAAGGCACTATTTATAAACTCAGAATTGACAATGGTAAAGAATCAGCAAGAGTGCTTTTTTCTAAATCAAAAGATGGTAATTTAAAAATTATTCACGCATTTTTGAAATCTACAAGAAAAACACCCGCGAAAGAAGCCCAACAAGCGATTGCAATTTATTTAATGCTAGAAAGCCTTAAAGCAGTCATATGGGATAAGCAATTCATGCATTGCTAAATGAAAATTATTGCTAACAAATTGTTCAAGAGGGATTCGCAACGCATGGCATTTTTGGTATGCATTGGGTTTAGGTGTTTAAGGTGGTTTGCAGAGACTTCGGTATTGCGTTTCTCACCCCTTAACAAGGCGTTGAGGCTGTAGAATAACTCCAAATAGGTAGTTTTTGATTACAGTTACAATAATTACACTTATTTATGGCGTTATCATAAAATACACTATATATTAAATATGTAGTGCATGAGTTACGATAACGTGAATAATATGATTTAACAAATCTTGTGTAAATTGGTCAAAAAATGGAAAAACAGAGTAATTCTACAGCCTCGTTATGCAATAAAATGAAAAATCCAATACCAGTGAGTATCTCCATTTAATTTGGGATAGCTCTAGATTGAATGCTTTAGGCCTTCAACACAAACCGGTCATAAGCAATTTTGAAAAGCTTTAAATAATCCAAGCAGGAGTTGAATAATGCATGTAAAAACAATCATCTGGCAAAAGCTGTTTTTTCTTTTCGTAGTGCAGCTTTTGTCGGCACAGGCATTTGCCGATTGCCCTACTGCCTGTGAGGTGGAGCACAGCAACTGCCAAAAGGCAGCAACAAGCCAAGAGCAAAAAAATCGCTGCAGTGAGCAATCCAGTGTTTGCACCCTCAATTGCAACCGCGACAAAACCATGTATTGCACCTATCTGGGCTTTAAAGACCATGACGGGATAGCTGACAAGGAAAAGGAACTCGAAGAAGTCACGGGGGGATTTGCACGTGTTACAAGTGATGGAAGACTGCACTTTGGCGGTCTAT
>WTAX01000124.1 GCA_013139395.1 Gammaproteobacteria bacterium
GATTGCTTATCAGCACAATCCATATAAAGAATATTATCACCCTTATTATTTATTACTGCCTGGGTAATAATACTGCTTGTATGTGAATACTCCATCAGATTATCTATATTTTGTCCTTTGGCTAATAATTCTATAATCAATTTCTTATCAAAGATAAATTTATTGGTTGTTATTGCAAATGGCCCTGACTGCCATTGGGCATTAAATTCAATATCAAGCTCTTTTTGATAGTCTTTAATGGTTTTAATTGAATAATTTTTCTTTAGTGCAATGATTGCCTCAGGTTTAAAGTTCAAATCCGGGTTTTTTTTTGTCAAAAGTTTGCCAGTTTTATCCTGTGCAATGAGTAATAGTGATAATTGATATAAAGTGAGTTTTTTTAGTGATGCTCGAGTGTTTGTTTTGTTTTTATTAATTTTAAAATGATTCAGAATACTTTTTAAATCTGAACCTGAATCTGAATTTAACCAAAACGTACTATTATTGGAAGACAAAGAAAAATCACTTATGCTGCTGTCATTTTTGTCTGAATAATAAAAATTGAAAGTTGCTGTTGGTTTTTTTTCTATCTGTGCAAATAATGCATCAAACTTTAAAAACTGTTTTGTTAAGTGCTTGTCTTTTGATAAGTCATTTATTTTTTTACTGATATCTGGCGTATTATTACTGCTTATAAATAAATAATTTTTTGTATTAATTAATTGTAAGTCTCTTTTAATAGCACAGACGTCTTTATTATCTGGTTTGAGACTTATTATTTTTTCTATTTGTAATAGAAAATCATCTGATAATTGATTATTTTTACTAATGAACATACCGCTATAGAGTGCAGTCTGGAAAACATAGAGCGGTTTTTCTTTGCTGATAGTTAATGATTTATTTTTAGTTTTAATTAGCTGATTGAGAAGTTTAGTATATTCTGTGCTCAGCTCAAATAGATGTATAAATTGTAATAACTGTTTCAGCTCAGATTTGTCAGTTATTTTAATTAATAGTGTAATGTCTTTTATGGACAGTAATGGTGAAGGTGAAGGCGATTTTCTGCTCGGTGTGATAGGAATAATGATCGCTTGTTTGTCATTTACTATTTCTTTAGTCTTAACGGTACTTGTATCTGGTTTAGCTTTTTTTGGAGTTATCTCCGAATCACTTATTAAATAAAAACTCACTGGAATCGTAATAATAACAATGGCAATTACAGCATAAAACAGCTTTGATGAATGGGATTTCTGAGTCTCAAGCTGAGTACTACTCTTGACCGGTGGATTTTTCTCAACACTTTGAGAAGGAGGAGGGAATTGTTCATCTACTTCTTTTTCATAGACTTCTGCAATATAGGTTTCTATTCCTGCCTGAGCAAAAGTATTTTGTAAACGGTTGGCATAGTCCTGACTGTCAGCATGACGAATCACAACAGTTTTACCCGAAAAGAATTTTCTTGCAATAGTATGTACAGGTATTCGAGTAATATGGTGTATATTTTCAATAACCTGGTTTTTATCAAAACCTGGAAATATAACACCTTTAAATGTGACTTTATACGTCTTTTTTGTGGTCATAATGATTAATGTAATAATGAATGGTCTTGAAATAAAGAGTGATTTCAGTTTATATCGCTATTGCCCATTTTAACCATTATTTTGGATGCTGTCCCTAATAAATTAAGCCTGAATTGGGAAATATGATACTGAGTATTTCTATGGCATCCATTTCGATTTCAAATAAGATATCTTCAACTGTCGTTTTATTTATAGTTAAATTCTGATTAATGACAGGATCGACTTTGTTAATACACGATTGTACATCATCAGTCAAAAGGATGTTGTTTTCTTCAGTGTTTTCTGACATTTCATCAAATTCCAGTATGCCGCTATAAATAGTAGCAACGTTTAGAATGGATGAATCGATTAATTGCAACGCATTGTCATTGGCTGGGATATCGAGAGGTTTGTGCAAATTTCGCAGACTATGGGTTATTTCATCAGGCACTTTCCAACGTTCAAGCAATTTTGCACTGACTTCATTATAAGTAAAACCCAAATGATTTTTTTCAAGTTCAAACTCAGTTACAGCCTGGGTTTTAGGATCTAAATGTTCATTTAATATTAATGTGACCTCTTCTGGTCGTGTTGAACAACAGACAAGTTGACCCAGGCGACTCATAATGGCAGATACAAAGAGACGATCGGGCTCTGGGTGTTTCAGTTTTTTTGAGAGCCGCTTTGCTATTAAGGCAAGGTAGACTGAGCGCCGCCAAAAATCTTCCATTTTGACATTGGTGCAATTATCACTGCCATTAAATTGACTGGCTATGGAGTCCATTAAAATCAGGTTTTTAACATCGTTTAAACCAATAAGGTTAAGAGCACGGTTTAAAGTAGTGACTTCTGCACGAAACCCGTATAAAGCACTATTGGCAATTTTAAGAAGTTTGGCATTTAATGCAGCATCGGTGCTCAGGATCTCACTAATTTCATCCATTGATGCACTACCGGAATGAATTTTTTCCTCTAATTGATGATAGAGTTCTGGTAATGTGTATAATTTACCTCCTTCTAAAATAAACTGGTTAATAATCAGGTCAATTTCATTCATAATAAATTCACTGTTTTGATGATGATTTTAGTCAGGTTGTTTGTTAAAAAGCTCAGTATTCAGCTTGCTGGTATCAGTAAATAAGCTTTAAATTGACTATAGCACTTATTTTTACTTTTTGTTTTTTCTGTCAACCTTATATATAGAGCAAGAGTTAGATTAATATTATGTCTTTTATGAAATATGTCAAATTATTTGCTGCAAAGCCATCCACTGTATCAATTAATGAAAAATTAATATCCTCTCTGGCCGGATTAGCGGGTATTGCTTCAATCATGCTTGTCAGTCAACAATTTCTTGATTCTGAAGGATTACCATGGGTGGTTGCATCAATGGGCGCATCAGCCGTTTTGCTGTTTGCTGTCCCTAATGGCCCTCTGTCACAACCCTGGTCTTTTGTTGTGGGCCACTTATTATCGGCCTTTATTGGAATTTCGGTGGCCAAATTAGTGCATGATCCTGTTATAGCATCATCTTTAGCCGTTTCATTGGCAATATTTGCCATGTACTTAAGCAGCTCCTTACATCCTCCTGGTGGTGCCACAGCATTGACTGCGGTCATGGGCGGCAGTGCTATTACAGAATTGGGTTATTGGTATATGCTTACACCCATATCAATAAATCTGCTGGTCATGTTAATTTGGGCACTGATAGTAAATAATCTATTAGCCAATCGCTGTTATCCCAATGGCATTCGAGATGTTAATAAGGTACAGGATTTATCAACATCTGATAAAACCATGCGAATGGAACGCCCTGATTTGATTCATCGCTCTGACCTGCATATGGCATTAACGGAAATAGATGCCTTTGTTGATGTTTCTGAAGATGAGCTGACAAAAATATTTAACCTGACTCAAATGCATGCACTAAAAAAGAAAACAGGTGATGTTTTATGTCGTGACATTATGACTTCATCGGTCATAGCAGTTGATTATGATACTGATGTTGAGTATATCTGGATGTTAATGATGGAAAAACGAGTACATGCTTTTCCTGTTGTAGATAAGGTTGGTCATGTTTTAGGTATTGTCAGTCTCAGTGATTTCTTAAAACAAATTAAAATTAAGAGTAATTCTAGTATTATTAAACAACTATCTGATTTTATTATAAAGACAAAGGATTCACATACTGATAAACCAGAATATGCGGGGCATTTAATGTCAAAGCCTGTAATTACTATCAATAAAAATCAGCATATTTTAGACTTATTTGAGCTATTTTATACGCATAATATTCATCATATACCGGTGATAGATGATAATAAAAAACTCATAGGAATTATTACACCAAAAGATTTACTTTTAGCGTTTCAAAATCTGGTTCATTAATCGCGTTATCATTGCTCATTAATTCAATCGTACATGCTTAAAATAGTTATAAAAGAACTTGCTATGAGCCTGATATGCTCCTATAATCTAGCAAATTATTTACAGGTAATATACAAAACTGATTTTTGACCGACAAGTTATAATGGCCAAAATTAATGTATGCTGCTGATTTATTTGGAGAATAAACAAACTCCGAACTGCTCCGCTCATTATTAAACTTTATAATGAGTCTATTTATTGAGCAGAGATTTTTAGAGTGGGCCTTTGGCCCATTTTTTATTTGTGGAAGATTTTTTAAAATAGCTTCCATTTTTATAAAATAGTTTCTTTTTGAGATAGATTTTTACGAGATTTACTTTATGGCTGTTAAAACACAAGAATTGGAAAACTTACTTGAACCGGTTGTAACCTCCATGAATTATGAATTCGTCGGTTTAGAATACCTGTCTCAAGGCCGCCACTCAATTTTACGTGTTTATATCGATACAGAGCAAGGTGTTGGTGTAGATGATTGTGCTGATGTCAGCCGTCAGCTCAGTGCCGTATTAGATGTTGAAGATCCTATTACCGGTGAATACTCGTTGGAAATATCATCACCGGGATTGAATAGACCTCTTTTTAAACTGGCTCAGTATGCTCAGTTTATCGGTGAAGATGTCAAGTTTAAAACAATACGTCCTCAACTTGAAAATGGCCAGCGTAAATTTAAAGGCACGATAAAGGCTGTAGAGAACGACAATGTGATATTTGAAATAGAAGATCAAATGTTAACAGTCGCTTTTGCTGATATAGACTCAGCAAATATTATTGCGAAATTTTAATAAAAAAAACTAACAGTGTTGAAATTGTTAAGGTAAAAATATGAGCAAAGAAATCCTTCTGGTCGTTGATGCTGTTTCACATGAACGTGGAATTGAAAAAGACATCATTTTTGATGCCCTTGAATGTGCATTAGCTTCAGCAACCAAGAAAAAAAGTGGTAAAGAAATTGATGTCAGAGTAGCCATTGATAGAGAAAGTGGTGACTATGAGACTTTTCGCCGCTGGCAGATCCTTGATGATGAGGTAGACCCGTTTGAATATTATGACAAGCAGGTACTCTTATCTCGTATTACTGCAGACAATCCCGGACTTGTACCAGGTGATTTTATTGAAGAACCAATACCATCAGTTGAATTCGGACGTATTGCAGCACAAACAGCTAAACAGGTTATTGTTCAAAAAGTAAGAGAAGCAGAACGTAAAAAAGTGGTTGATGAATATCAGGTACGTATCGGCGAAATGCTTTCAGGTACAGTCAAACGCATTGAACGTGGTAATGTTATTGTCGATATTGGTAATAATATTGACGCCATAATTAAAAGAGAAGACATGATACCCAGAGAGCCTGTACGCAACGGCGATCGTATTAGAGGTTACCTTTACGAAGTGAAGAGTCAGACAAGAGGTCCTCAACTTAATTTAAGTCGTATTTCGAATGAATATCTCATTGAATTATTTAAAGTTGAAGTGCCGGAAATAGGTGAAGAATTAATACAAATTCATAATGCTGCACGTGATCCCGGCTTAAGAGCCAAAATTGCTGTCCAGGCACATGATGAACGAATTGATCCGGTTGGAGCTTGTGTCGGTATGCGTGGCTCAAGAGTTCAAGTGGTTTCAAACGAACTTGCAGGTGAACGTGTTGATATTATTCTCTGGGATGAAAACAATGCCCAGTTTGTCATTAATGCAATGTCACCTGCTGAAGTAAAATCGATTATTGTTGATGAAGAAAGCAACTCCATGGATATTGCTGTCGATGAGTCACAACTTTCACAGGCAATTGGTCGAAATGGTCAAAACATTAAGCTCGCTTCTCAACTGACAGGCTGGGACTTGAATGTAATGACTGTGGAAGAAGCAGAAAACAAGAATGAAGAAGAAGCACAAAATACCTTAAATCAATTAATGGAACAATTAGATATTGATGAAGATTTAGCAATTGTTCTCTTAAATGAAGGCTTTACCTCTCTGGAAGAGGTTGCTTATGTACCATTACAGGAAATGTTGGATATCGAAGAGCTTGATGAAGAAATTGTCATGGCTTTACGTGAACGCGCTAAAGATGTCTTACTTACCAAAGCAATTTCCGATGAAGAGCAATTAGGTGATTCAGAGCCGGCAACTGATCTGTTAGAAATGGATGGTATGAATGAGCAGTTGGCACATCAACTGGCATCAAGAAATATTATTTCCATGGAAGATCTTGCAGAACAATCAGTAGATGACTTGCTTGAAATACAAGATATAGACGAAAAACAAGCAGCTGAACTTATTATGACTGCACGTGCTCCCTGGTTTGCTGATGAAGAACCGGCTAAAGATAGCATCGTAAAAGAAAGTGTTGTTAAAGAAAGTGTTGTAAAAGATGACTCTGCACAACAACAAGCAGATTCACAAGACAAGCAGTAACAAGGGCGAGGAGATTTATATTATGTCAGAAACAAAAGTTGCACAGTTTGCCGAAACAGTCGGCACGCCCGTAGATCGTCTTATAGAACAGATGCATAGTGCTGGAATTATGGTTAAAGGTCCTGATTCGCCAATCAGCGATGAACAGAAAGAACAATTACTAGGCTATTTACGTAATAAGCATGGTACTGTAACTAAAGCATCACCGAATAAAATTACTCTGAAACGCAAAATAACGAGCGAGTTGACGTTATCATCCAGCTCTAGTAAATCAAGTAGTAAGGTTAAGGTTGAAGTTAGAAAAAAACGCACTTATGTAAAACGTAGTGCGATTGATGACACCATTCCATCAGGTGATGCAGAATTGCTTGAAGCCAGACGTGTTGCCCAGGAAGCAAAGAAAGCGGAAGAAGAAGCCAAAACTCAGCAAGAAATTGAGCTGCAAGCACAAAAATCTCAGGAGCAGCTTTTAGCTGATGAAGAAAAAAAACGTGAGGAAGAACTAGCCGCACAAGAGCAATTAAAAATTGAACAGCAACAACAAGCAGTACAAGCAGTACAAGCTAAAAAAACTGAAACAAAGAAAATTGAACAACTTGCCCGTAAGCAAACAAAACCAATTTTAAAAGAAGCACCAAGAGGCGGCGCTGCCAGGCCAACGACAGCTGCTGCCAGACCAGCGACAACGATAGCAGCTAAACCAGGCAAAACTAAAGCCGATCTTACCAAGAGACATCCCGATAAGCCCAAGTTTACAGCACCTAAAAAAGGTGGCGCTAAATCGTTTCAAAATAGGCCGGGTAATGCCTCTAAAGGTCGTTTTAAGAAAAAACGAATGAATAAGCCTGAGATTGAAACACGTCATGTCTTTGAAAAACCAACGGAAGTTAAAGTAATTGATGTTGAAATCCCAGAAACCATTAAAGTCGGTGATTTAGCACAAAAAATGTCAGTAAAAGCTGGTGAAGTGATAAAAATCATGATGAATCTTGGTAGTATGGTCACTATTAACCAGATGCTTGATCAAGAAACTGCTTCTATCGTCATTGAAGAAATGGGACATGTTCCTGTCTTAATGAAAGAAGAGCAGATTGAAGAAAACCTCATGGAAGAACATGCAGAGGGCGTAAAAGAATCACGTGCACCTGTTGTTACAATTATGGGACATGTTGATCATGGTAAGACATCATTACTGGATTATATTCGTGACTCTAAAGTAGCGGATGGAGAAGCAGGCGGGATAACACAGCATATCGGTGCTTATCATGTTGAAACTAATAAGGGTATGATTACCTTTCTTGATACTCCAGGACACGCTGCTTTTACATCCATGCGTTCCCGCGGTGCAAATGCAACAGATATTGTTATTGTCGTTGTTGCCGCTGATGATGGTGTAATGCCGCAAACCAAAGAAGCGGTACAACATGCTAAGGCTGCTAATGTGCCCATTATTGTAGCAGTCAATAAAATTGATAAAGAAGCAGCTGATCCAGAACGTGCAAAAAATGAACTGTCTGCTTTAGATGTTATTCCGGAAGACTGGGGTGGTGATGTGATGTTTATGCCCGTTTCTGCCAAAACAGGCCAGGGTATCGATGATTTATTGGATGCCATCTCTGTTACCGCTGAAGTTATGGAATTAGAAGCTGTCCCTAATGGCCCTGCA
This sequence comes from Gammaproteobacteria bacterium, assembly GCA_013139395.1. Lineage (GTDB taxonomy): Bacteria > Pseudomonadota > Gammaproteobacteria > GRL18 > GRL18 > GRL18. The sequence continues at coordinate 8,047 of WTAX01000124.1, forward strand.
AAAGGCGTCGTTATTGAATCCCGTCTTGATAAAGGGCGTGGTACAGTGGCGACTATTCTAGTCCAGAGTGGTCAGTTAAATAAGGGTAATATCATTATTGCCGGTCAGGATTATGGTCGAATTCGTGCCATGATGGACGAGAATGGTAAACAAATTAAATCAGCTGGACCTTCTATTCCAGTAGAAGTCCTGGGTTTATCCGGTACACCTTCTGCAGGTTCTGAAGTTCTGGTTGTTAAAAATGAGCGTAAAGCACGTGAGGTTGCTCTGTTCCGTCAAGGCAAGTATCGTGATGTTAAACTGGCCAGACAACAGGCCGCCAAGCTTGAAAACATGTTTAGTAAAATGGAAAGCGGACATGTACAGACTGTTAATATTGTACTCAAGGCTGATGTTCAAGGCTCGGTTGAAGCGATTTCAGAGTCATTAAGAAAATTGTCTACTGATGAAATTAAAGTAAATATTGTTGCTGACGGTGTTGGTGGTATTAACGTCTCAGATGCACAACTTGCCGTTGCTTCAAATGCAATTATTATTGGTTTTAATGTTCGGGCTGAAATGTCGGCCAAGAAAATTATTGAAACTGAAAGTGTTGACTTGCATTATTATAGTGTTATTTACGATATATTGGATGAAGTCAAATCAGCCATGACGGGTATGTTAGCACCTGAGTTTAGAGAGGAAATTATTGGTCTTGCTGAAGTACGTGATGTGTTCCGTTCACCTAAGCTGGGTGCAATTGCCGGCTGTATGGTTGTCGACGGCACCCTTAAACGTAACAGTCCTATTCGTGTACTACGTGATAATGTCGTTATCTATGAAGGTGAACTTGAGTCGCTAAGACGTTTTAAAGATGATGTTCAGGAAGTTAAATCAGGTACTGAGTGTGGCATCGGTGTGAAAAATTACAATGATGTTAAAGCCGGTGATCATATTGAAGTCTATGAACGTGTTCAAGTGAAAAGGACGCTTTAAAGATGCCTGCTGATTTTAGTCGTAGTCGTCGAGTCGGGGAGCTTATTCAGCGTGAATTAGCAACCTTGTTGACGAGGGAAGTGAAAGACCCTCGTCTCTCATTGATTACTATTACTGCCGTAGATGTCACTCGCGATATGGGACTGGCAAAAGTATTTTATACAATAATTGATACTAATGTTGATGATAAGCAGTTTAAAGAGCATAAAAAACAGGTTCAGGAAGGTTTAAAAAAAGCTTCCGGCTTTCTGCGTTATGAACTTGGCCAAAGGATAAAGCTTCGTATTGTTCCTAATCTGGATTTTCGCTACGATGAATCCGTCATACGTGGTGCGCAATTGACACAGTTGATTGACAGTGCCATTGCTGATGATAAAGATCGCAACACAGATTAATTATCTGAATCTATTCACAAAATTAATATTCTTAGCAATTAATACCCTTATAAATCAAAAGATTGGACAATTAAATGGCTCGGAGAAAAAAAGGCCGTCTCGTTAATGGTATTTTGGTCTTAGATAAACCGACTGGAATATCTTCAAATGCTGCCCTGCAAAAAGTAAAACGTTTATATCAAGCACAAAAAGCGGGTCATACAGGCAGCCTGGATCCTCTTGCTACAGGTGTGCTGCCTATCTGTCTGGGTGAAGCAACGAAAGTTTCACACTATTTACTCGATGCAGATAAACGCTATCGAGCAAAATGTGTATTAGGCTCTGTCACCACAACAGGGGATTCTGATGGTGATATTATTGATACGAAACCAATCCCCAAGCTCAACAAAACACAAATCCTTGATTTGCTTGCTTCTTTTGAAGGTGAGCAGGATCAAACGCCGCCCATGTTTTCTGCTCTGAAACACAATGGTCGACCTCTTTATGAATATGCCAGAAAAGGTATTGAAATTGAGCGTAAGTCACGGCGAATTACACTATTTGAAATTAAATTGTTAGATTTCTCTACAGTAAATAAAAGTGCTGATAAGCCTGCTTTTATTGAAATAGAAGTGCATTGTTCCAAAGGTACTTATATTCGTACCCTCTGTGAAGATATTGGCCAGGCAATTGGCTGTGGTGCCCATATTAGTGCTTTACGTCGAGTCACTTCAGGTCCATTTTCATTATCTCAAGCAATAACTATTGAACAATTATATGAGCAATTTAATCCTGATGATGAGTTAGATGAAGCCAAACAACTACAAATGGATGAGTTATTATTACCCACTGAAACTGCTATAGAACAAATTCCCAGTGTTATGCTTAATGAAGCACAGTTCAAGCAGATACAACATGGTATGACAATTGAATTTGTTCCCGCTACTATGGCAATCAGCAACTCACCCTCTGGCACAATGG
>WTAX01000224.1 GCA_013139395.1 Gammaproteobacteria bacterium
TTTATAAACAATTTGAAAAAACAATTAATAATCATCTTGCTGATATTTATAATGAAATAAATCAAATTTTTATTGATAATAATATACTGCCGATAATTGACAAGAAAAAATATGAAATTAAGCGTGAAACTTCAATAGATAATAAAAAAAATCAATTAGCGGATAAGGAACAAGCATCACTTAACAATCAAGTATCAAAAGAAATACAGGTAAAGCCGTCACTAGTTGCTCCAAATAACACTCAGTTAATGAATACTTTTCAGCATCAAACTGAGCTTAATACCATTGAGAATAATGTTAATCTGGTGCCGACCTACCAGACATTAAAAGAGTTACTCACCTTTCAAAATGGTCAGGCAGTAGCAAAAATAAGTAATGATTTTTTCTTGTCAGATGCTTATAGGACTCAGCTGAGTTTGCTCATTAATGAGTTAACTTTAATACAAAAAAAACAAGCAAAGATGCTAAAAAAGAATGGTATTGCTGCCATTGATCTGTCTAACTTAGTGCAACAATGTATGGATAAAGATAGTTACTCATTAGAAATTAAAAATGAGTTTGAATATACACTTGATATTATAAAACGACTCTTTATTTCTATAGGTGAAGACGCCTGGTTGGGAGAGCCAGTCAAAAAACTCTTATTACAATTACAAATTCCTTTACTGAAAGTGTCATTGCTGCATAAAGATTTTTTTGAATCATGGTCAAATCCTGCAAGGATGATGATAAATAAATTGGCTATGGTTGATTTTGATGATGAAAAAAATCACTTTTATATTAAAGCACGTTCATTTGTTATTTATTTATTAAGTCACTTTGATGAAGACCTGGAAGTATTTACTAAAGTACAAAAGGTGTTAAGTGAATTACTGGAAATTCAGGCAGCCCATTACAATAAAAAAGTGAATAAAATTATTGATAACTGGACTGCACAGCAAATGGTAACTAATGAATTGGCCAGCCGACTTGCAGGTCGCTCTATACCCATAGTCATTGCAAATTTTATTAGCTATCAATGGCTTCCTGTTCTCGTTTCGACATATTCAAACCACGGTAAAGAATCAACTCAGTGGAGTCAATACCTCCAGGCTCTTGATATGCTTATCTTAAGTATGAGTGGTGATGTTAGTGAGGAGTTTATTGAAAGTGATGTGATCCTGTTTATTATAAAGCAGGGATTAGAAGAAAGTGGTCAACATAATAAAAAAGTACTTGATGATATTCAATCCTTTCTGACTCAGAAGAAAAGTAAAAATGTGATCCGTCTCAACCACGACATCGTTACAAAATTACTGATTAATGCTTATGCACTCTCTGATAAAACTGCAATACAAAAAATCAATAAGGGGATTACTGATGCAATGGCTCTGGCTAATAATGCCATTGCAAAACGCTTAAAAATTAATGATTATCTTGTTTTTAAACAGAGTAAAAAATCCAAACGTATACAGTTAATCTGGCAAAGCGATAATCAAAATGTGTTTGTTTTTGCGGGTAGAAATGGTCAGCAGGATGCTGTTTTTAATCGGATGGAAGTGATTGAAATGTTAGATAATGGACAATTAGCTCAAACAAAAGACTATGATTTACCTCTATTAGAAAGAAGTTTATATGCCATTATGGGTGGCGTCCATGATGATATTGCCAAACAAAGTAATATTGATAAGCTGACGGGTTTAATTAAACAAAAAGAATTTATACGACTCTTTAATGAAAGGCTTAAGCAAAAGACTGGTCTGGCCTATGACTGCTTTCTTTGTCTTATTGATATTGATCAATTTAGTTTAATTAATGATACCTGTGGTTATGAAGCAGGTGATCAATATATTGCTGAAATTTCTCAGTTACTGATAAAAAATCTAAATTCAGATGTCATTGTGGGACGTTATGGTGTCGATGAATTTATATTGCTTTTACCAGAATGCTCTACAGAAAAATCGTTAGAAATATCAGCACTGCAACGCAAATTAATTTATGCTTATAACTTTAAGTGGGAAGACAAAGAATTCACCTTGAGTGCCAGTATTGGTATGGTTGCAGTTAGTGAAGCTAATGAGCCAGGAATTTTTCTTAAGGCTGTTGTTACTGCAGCCACTATTGCTAAAGAGATGGGCCGTAATAGAGTACACTTTTTAGAATATGATGCCCTGGAACTAAACTATCGTCAGGAATTACAACTCTGGGCAACCAGGATTGATCAAATGGTTAAAAATAATCAACTGAATATTCGCTGCCAACGTCTTCATCCACTACTTGAACAATCTGCCGTTCAACATTATGAGATGTTATTACTGGTTAATGATAATAACGGGTCTTATATGCCGCCAGGTGAATTTATCGAAGCCGCAGAGCTTTATAATAAAATGAATGATGTTGATCGCTGGGTCATTAATTATGTTTTCGACTGGTTTAGTAAAAACCCGGAGCAGTTAGATATTATGGGCGGCATTGCAATTAATTTATCAGGGCAAAGTTTAAATGATGTGGATTTCCTCTCATTTATAAAAGATACTTTTGCACAATATCCTGATATACCGCATGATAAGATTTGTTTCGAGATCACAGAAACTATGGCCATCACTAATATGAATTATGCTAATAATGTTATTCATGCTATTAAAGAAATGGGTTGTGAATTTTCTCTGGATGATTTTGGTACGGGTCAATCTTCTTATGCTTATTTAAAAAATCTGCCTGTAGATTATCTAAAAATTGACGGTGTTTTTATTAAAGATATTGTCAATAATCCTGCTGATCAGGCAATGGTTAAATCCATCAATGAGATAGGTCACTTTCTCGGTATGAAAACAGTGGCCGAATATGTTGAAAATGATGAAATAATTGCCATCTTAAAAGATATTGGTGTTGACTATGCCCAGGGTTTCGGCGTTGAGAAACCGCTTCTTATTTCTGAGTATATGGAAAAAAGCACTTTTCTGGCTTAAGCCACCCGAGCAAACGAACTTATATTTGCTGCTGTTTAAATTCTATGATTCAGGTTGCGCCTTAATAATCTGACCATTAACTGCTTTACTATCCTCGCCCATTAAATACAAATAAGCATTCATAATATCTTCAGGTTTGGCTAAATCTGTTGGATCTAAGCCCGGATAAGCCTTTGCCAGCATAGTTGTGGCCACAGTGCCAGGATTAATGCTGTTAAAGCGGATTGGGGTATTAACTTCCATCTCATCAGCCAGTATCTGCATCAGATTGTCTCCGGCGGCTTTACTGATCCCATAAGCACCCCAGTAAGCCTTGCCATGAATACCAACGTCATCAGTGGTGAAAATAACTGATGCATCCTGAGATTTTTCTAATAAAGGCAGACACATTCTGGTGATCATATAGGGAGCATTAAGATTAACCTGCATCACTTTACCCCAGTGTGCCATATCATATTGTGCAATAGGCATAAGAGTGCCTAGTTGCGCTGCATTATGTAATAGTCCATCAAGTCGTCCAAATTCTTCATCAAGTGTCTGCTGCATATCTTCAAAATCTTTTCCAGTTGCGCCTTCAAGATTCATTGGGTAGATTGCCGGTTGAGGGCCATTATCTTTTTCAATCTCATCGTAGACTGCTTCTAATTTTGCAATGGTTTTACCCAGTAAAATGACTGTGGCACCATACTGAGCAAACGTTTTTGCTGCAGTCTTACCTATACCATCACCAGCACCGGTTACTAATATAATCCGATCTTTTAATAATTGGGCGGGGGCTGAGTAATTATACATTTAGCAGATCCTTAAATGATGAAATTGCGGAATTAGCGCAATATTTTAACTTTGTTTATCTATAGGGTAAAGTGACTATTTAGCCAAAAGCAAAAAAATTGGTAACTACTTAGCATGTTTTTTCAAAAAGTCTGTGGTTGCTTATTTTTAAGACTTTGATTGTTTGAGCGTAGCGAGTTTTCAAAGTCTTAAAAATGAGTGACCATAGGCTTAACAGACGTTATTTAGAAATACACGCTGAGTAGTTACCAAAATTGATTATTTAGAAATGTTTCTATTAATAATTAGTTGAGCAGTATTAATACCACTCCTGATTGCTCCTTCCAAAGTAGCAGGGTAATGGGTATTCGTATAGTCGCCTGCAAGAAAAAGTCCGGGAATAATGGTACTGTTTAGAGGCCGTTGTTGTTCAATATTAACAGTGCAGCTAAAAGTAGCTCTTTTTTCAGTGATAATACGAAAGTCAAGCCATTGAGGCAGGTCAGGAATACATACTTTTAGTTCCTGGTGTATTAAGTCAGCTAATTGATTATGAGGCATTTGTGTTTGTTTACCTGGACCACTGATGACCATAGCAATGAGACCATCCTGTTGACACAAAGAACGATCAATTGCCCATTGTCCAATCGTATCAAAAAAACCCACCATTTTGCATGGTAATTTTACTGAAGGCGGGTATTGCATATAAACGGTGTAAATAGGTTCGTAGTTAAAATTTAATGATGCATTTTCTGGCTTCAAAAAAGATTTTTTTGCCACTATAGAGAGATTATTCATACTGTGTAATAACCGCTCGCTAATATGAGGAGGTGTTGCTAAAACAACGGTATGAGACTGATATGAGGTGTCTGGCGTGGTAATAACAAAGTCATAAACAGGTTTTTCAGAAGATTGAAGATGCTTTTCTGAGCTTCTGATATTGAGCTCAATGACCTTAGCTGCACAGTTGACCTGACCTTCATGTTGACTAATAAATTCAAGTACAGGATCACTAAAAATTGCTGATAGATTGTTTTTAAAAAATAACAGGTCAGAATCCTTTCTATTCCTGCTGAAACTATCTTTTAAAGTGTTAAGAAATACTTGTGCAGAGGCATGGTGAATAGGTGTATTCATTGTTGCCAGACACAATGGTTCCCAGAGTGTTTGAATAACAATAGCTGGCTGCTGATGTTTTTTTAGTAACTCACTAACGCTTAAATCCTGTTTAAGTGAATAGTGATTCACAGCCAGCTTAAGTGACATTTTGATTGCTGAAATACGCTCATTTAAAGTCAGCCCCTGTGTACTCAACAATGCGAAGATCAAATGGAATGGTGCAGGCAGTACAGGGGCTTTTAATCTGATTGAACAATGACAGGGAGAATATAAATTGAGATCAAGCGGCTGACGTTCAAGAATATCAGCCTCATCAATACCCAGGAGCTTAAAGAGGCCTAAGGTTGAATGATAAGCACCTAACATTATATGCTGACCATTATCGATGCTTTGCCCGGATATAAATTTTTTAAACTGGATGCGACGTGCCCGACCGCCGAGCTGACGAGCAGACTCAAGTAACTGAACCTTAATCCCCCGATTGGCCAGAGTAACGGCACAGGCAAGGCCGCTCCAGCCACCGCCAACAATAATAACGGACTTATTATCAAGATGTTGAATGCTGGCGGGTATAGACATAACGGGTTTTTAATTTGAAGAATGGTGTAATAATTGTCGTGACAGCTTGTACTCACGACGTGCTGCAGACCAGGCAAGCCAGAGTTTTTTAAATTTGGCTAAAGAAACTCTTTTTTCTAACACGGGATACTGTTGGTCTTGAATTTTTTTTAGTAAAGCAAAGTAAATTTCAGCCATGATAATGCCGGTTCTTTGTGCATACCGATCATTTTTATCAAGAGCAGAAAAGGCCTTTTCATAAAAAGCCTGCGCTCTATCTGCCTGAAACCTGAATAAGTTAAGTGTTTCCGGAGTGTTAGAATGACTCATAAGCATATCTTTGCTCACTGAGAATTTAACTAATTCATCTTGGGGAATATAAATACGTCCACGTTGAGCATCT
>WTAX01000387.1 GCA_013139395.1 Gammaproteobacteria bacterium
CTGGTTTTAACAGAGTCAGGAGCAACACCACGCAGATAAAATAGTGCAAAGCCAAATGGCGGGGTTAAAAATGAAGTTTGCAGGTTAATGGCAATCATAATACCGAGCCAGACCGGGTCTATGCCCATGGCGAGTAAAATAGGGGCAATAATCGGTACGACTACAAAAGTGATTTCTATAAAGTCTAATATAAAACCCAATAAAAACATCACCAGCATAACAATCAATACCGGGCCAAAAGCACCTGCGGGTAAAATTTGTGCCAGCCAGCTGTCAGGATCATTTTCTGATATACCTAATAGAAATTCTTCAATGACCTCATCACCACCAAAGCCTCTAAAGACCAGAGAAAAAATAGCAGCACCAATAAAAATAAAGAAAATCATACTGGTGACTTGAGTCGTGTTATAGACCACTTCTTTTAATACACTAAAATGCAGTTCTTTTTTGAACAAAGCTAAAATTATTGCTCCAACTGCACCTACGGCAGCAGCTTCAGTTGGTGTGGCGGCTCCTGTGAGGATAGAACCCAGAACAGCAATAATCAGTAGGAGGGGAGGGAGCAGTGCTTTTATACTTCGTACTAGAATTGAATCAGAATGCTGTGACGTATCGCTGGTGATTTCTGGAATGAGGTCGCGACGGAAAAAGCCAATGGCAATAATATAAAGAATATAACATAACACCAGTAATAGGCCGGGGATCAAAGCACCAACAAATAAGTCTCCTACGGATAAAGTTTCCGGAGCAAATATGCCCATATTTAATTGTGCTTGCTGATATGCGGCGGAAAGCACATCACCCAGAAGGATCAGAATAATGGAGGGAGGAATAATTTGTCCTAAAGTCCCGGCGGCACAAATAGTGCCCGTGGCGATACTGGGATGATAGCCGCGTTTTAGCATAATAGGTAAAGACAGCAGACCCATAGTGACCACCGTTGCACCGACAATACCCGTACTGGCTGCTAATAACATGCCGACCAGGATCACCGATACACCCAAACCGCCACGCAGACTGCCAAATAGATCGGCCATTGTGCCTAATAGTTCTTCTGCGACTTTTGAGCGTTCCAGCATGACACCCATAAAGACAAAAAGCGGTACGGCAATCAATGTTTGATTGGTCATAATACCGTAGATGCGATTAGGTAAAGCCAGTAAAAAAGTAGCATCAAAGCTATCAGTTAATAAGCCGATGGCAGCAAATGCGAGTGCTGTACCACCTAAAGACAAGGCCACTGGATATCCGATTAATAAAACAATACAGACTGATGCAAATAATAAAAGAGGCATAATGACGTCCATTACTCAGCCTCTTCTTCTTTATTGCAGGGCATTTTTTTACCAGGAGGTGACTGCCAAAGAATAGCAATATTTAATAATAATTGACTGATACCCTGTATGAAGAGTAAAAAAGTCATGACTAAAATCGTGGATTTGAGCAGATAAACTCCGGGTAGGCCGCCTGCTTCACCGGATTCTTCTTTGAGTGCCCAGGAGGCTGTAACATAATCCCAACTGACCCAGGCAATGAAAATGGTGACAGGGATTAATAAAAAGAGAGTACCAAATAAATTAACCCAGGCTTTGTTGCGAGGGTTCATTTTGGAGTAAAAAATATCGACACGAACATGACCATCATGTTTGAGTGTATAAGGTATGCCAATTAAAAAAACCAGAGCATACATATAAATGACAGATTCCTGCATGGCAATCCAGCCCATCTCAAAACCGTAACGTAATACGACAATAGCAAAGGTTGCAATAACCATTAATAAAGTGAGCCATGAAATTGATTGCCCGCTCCAGACTGAAATCTTTTCCAGATGGGAGGCTATCTGGATTATTTTTGTTGTGTGCTTATTGGTGTTCTTGTGGGAATTATTAATTGCTTTCATGAGTAAATCAGTGACTGACAAAAAGTGGTATTTTCACGATGCTTGAGTAGCAGATATTTTAACACATCGGGATCTTTATCCAGAGTTAATTGTGCTTCTTTATTGAATTGCTGCCGGCTGGCTTGTTGATAGCTAAGACGTGACAGCCAAAATCGAAGTGAGGCAGTGCGCAGCATTGTCGGCCAATTGTGTTTTTCATTATCATTAAGCGGCCTTACCTGTTCATAAGCATTAAGCAGTGACTTAGCCTTGTTTAAATCCAGATAGTGATCATCACCCAGGCACCAGTCATTGACGCTGATGGCAAGATCAAATAGCAGCGGGGCATGGCAGGCGGTATAAAAGTCTAATATGCCGCTGAGCTGATCATCTTTGAATTGGGAGTCAAACAGGGCGTTATCACGAAATAAGTCGGCATGAATAACACCCCTGGGCAGATTGTGATCCATATGCTCGTGTTGAAATGATAATTCATCACAGAGTAATAAAGCATCGTCTTTATCAAGATGATCACAATGTGCTTTGCCAATACTCTGAATTTGAGAAAATCCCCATGGATTGCTCCGATGTAAAGAAAAATGTTTTCCGACCTGATGCAGTTGTGCCAATGCTGTGCCGATTTGCCGGCAATGAGAGATGCCTGGCTGAAGAATACTCTTGCCTGGTAATCGCTTAAATAATGCAACCGGTTTTGCTTGCCATAGATTGAGTATTTGTTGATTGGAATCAGCAACAGGCTCCGGTACTGTCATGCCGTGGTTACGCAGAAAGCACATCAATTGTAGAAAATAACTTAATTGTTGAGCATTATAGTGCTCAAAAATTGTTACAACATAATTACCTATGCTGGTTTTAACGTGATAGTTGGTATTTTCAATACCATCAGCAATGCCTGCATAGCTGATGATAGTGCCCAGTTTATAGGGTGCGAGTAATTGTTTGACTTGTGCAAGTGACAGGGAGGTATAAACAGCCATTTACCACTCAAATAATATCCATTGCTGAACGGTGGTTTCACTGAGTTCCCGGTTTGAGCGTGTTTCCAGAGAACCATCACCATCGGTATCATAGAAGTAATAGGCAGGTGCATTATCTGGTTTAACTTTAACCTTATAGACAATGCCGTTAATACTATGGGTTTCAATGGTTTTATGATCTCGTTTGATAATATTAATATCGACATTTTCTAACGGATTGACTTTATCATCATCAGGTTTGCGTTTTTCTTCACCTTCTTCTGCAGCAAAAACAACGCTGCTGAGTGCGAGCAGCAGGCTCACTAAAAGGGCATTGATTAGGAGTGATAATGGTTTGTTCTTCATTCGGTAAATCCTTATTTTCTCAATCTGAAAATTGTCTGATATTGTTATAAATCCAACATCTTTTCATGTTCTTCTGCGATGACTCAAAAACAGCATCCTCAATCGCCCGAGTTTATCAATGATCTTGCTGATTCGTCTAGGACAGGCTCCTAGTGTACCAAAACCACCGGGCATGACAACGTATGCGCTCGCATATTTAATAAACATGACCTTAGCAGAGAAGAAATATGTTTGAATGATAGCGAGATATCATGATAAGGGTTTATTGAATTGTCGTTAATTGTGCCAGAAATTCTGGAAAAATAACGCACAGACTAATAAAAACAGGTAATAAAATGAAATATGAAAGGATAGTATAACGAATAATTGGTTTGGC
>WTAX01000473.1 GCA_013139395.1 Gammaproteobacteria bacterium
TTCCAGACCTATCGTATTGCGATCACTACCCAGCCAGTCTTGATTATCGATGTCGATTGTAGTTACCAGAGCAATATCGGGATGAATAATATTAACTGCATCCAGACGCCCTCCAAGACCCACTTCTAATATGGCAATATCACATAATTGATCATGAATAATATCAATTGCTGCCAGAGTACCAAATTCAAAATAGGTTAATGAAAGCTCTCCTCGTGCCCGGTCAATACGTTCAAATGAATCACAGATTAATTGCTCAGCAACAGCAGCCTGATTAATTTTAATGCGTTCATTGTAATGCAGCAGATGAGGTGAAGTATAACTACCCACACGATAACCAGCTTCAGAAAGTATAGCTTCAAGCATTGCAACAGTCGAACCTTTACCATTTGTTCCGGCAATGGTAATAACGGTAAAAGGAAAGTGTGCCTTAGATGACTTATAGCAGTCAGGTAATAAATTCCTAACTACCTGTGCTACCCTTTCCAATCCCAAATCAATTTCAGAGGGGTGAAGAGTTTCTTGCCAATTGAGCCAGTCCTGCAGAGTTTTAGGCATAAATCATTTTTTTCGCGACCCTAAGCCCGTTTATTCATCAACATTGATAAAATATTAACCAGCCTGTCACCCATTTCGTGACGTGGGACTATCATATCAATGGCACCATGTTCAAGTAAGAACTCACTACGTTGGAAACCTTCAGGTAATTTTTCACGAACAGTCTGCTCAATCACTCGTGGGCCGGCAAAGCCGATTAATGCATTGGGCTCAGCGATATTGACATCACCTAAAGTGGCAAAACTGGCAGACACACCACCCATAGTCGGATCGGTCATAACAGAGACAAAAGGCAAACCACGACGACGCATTTTTCCTAGTGCTGCACTGGTTTTTGCCATTTGCATCAAAGAAAATAAGGCTTCCTGCATCCGAGCACCACCACTGGCAGCAAAACAAACAAAGGGCAGGTCATTTTCAAGACAATGATTGACTGCCCGGACAAATTTTTCGCCGACAACAGCACCCATTGAGCCGCCCATAAAACGAAAGTCAAAGGCTGCCACAACTAGAGGAAATTCATTTATTTTTCCTTCCATGGTAATTAATGCGTCTTTTTCACCGGTGGCTTTTTGTGCCGCAGTAATACGATCTTTATATTTTTTAGTATCTTTAAACTTTAATTCATCAACAGGCTCTAAATTTTCAGACAACTCAATCATCGTTCCTTCATCAAAGAGATTGTCAAGACGCTTTCTGGCTCTAATGCGCATATGATGGTCACATTTGGGGCAGACTTCCTGATTTCGTTCAAGTTCAACTCGATATAAAACAGCACTGCATGCAGGACATTTATCCCACAGCCCTTCAGGCACTGCTTTTTTGGATGCACCATCAGTATTAATGGATGGTAATAAGCGGGTAAACCAATTCATAATTGTTTCTCTATAATGTTTATTCAGGTTAGAGTTGTTGTTATTTCTTACTCTACCTTATCCTGTGTTAGGTAGAGTTAAAATTTATTTCTTACTCTACCTTATCCTGTGTATAGGCCTTTTAAAAAACAGGCTTTATGCATCCAATGCCGAACGCATAGTTGATAATACTTGACTAATATCTTTAATCGTTTTTTTATTGCCTTCATCCTGACTAAGAGTATGGGCATTTTTTTCCACTAAATTAACCAGGGCACTGCCAACAACAACGGCTTCTGCAACTTTACCAACGGCCGCTGCTGTCTCAGCATTTTTAATACCAAAACCCACACCAACAGGCAGGTCTGTTACCTCTTTAATGATGGCTACACGTTGGGCAACTTCATCAGTATCAAGCGCTGAAGTTCCGGTAACACCTTTAACTGACACATAATAAATAAAACCACTGGCATATTGACAAATAAGCTGCATACGCTCTTTAGTGGTTGTCGGTGATAATAAAAAAATTGGATCCAGTTCAAACCCTCGAAGAGCTGGAATGTAAGTGTCTGCTTCTTCAGGTGGAATATCAACGGTTAATACACCATCAACACCGGCATCATTAGCGGCTTTAGCAAAAGTTTCATAACCCATCACTTCAATGGGGTTAAGATAGCCCATTAAAACAACAGGCGTATCATTATTTGTTGCCCGAAATGATTTAACCATCGCTAATACATCAGTCAATGAAGTGCCGTAGATTAATGCTCTTTCACTGGCTTTTTGAATAACTGGTCCATCCGCCATATGATCTGAAAACGGTACACCCAGTTCAATAATATCAGCCCCGGATTCAACCATAGCATGCATCAAATCCAGGGTAATTTCAGGATTTGGATCACCTGCAGCGACATAAGGTATCAAGGCTTTCTTATTATTTTTTTTTAGCTGTGCAAAACAACCTGTTATACGACTCATTCTAGTTATCTTCTCTTTGTACTTAATTTAGAATTCAATACCATCAATGGTTGCAACCGTATGAATATCTTTATCACCACGGCCGGATAAATTGGCAATAATTATTTGCTCTTTATCCATAGTTGGTGCTAATTTTGTCACGTACGCCATGGCATGACTGGATTCTAATGCCGGCATAATACCTTCAATTTTAGTCAGATCATGAAAACCACGTAACGCTTCTTCATCTGTCACTGAAACATAGTTTGCCCGCCCAATATCCTTTAACCAGGAGTGTTCCGGACCTACACCAGGATAATCAAGCCCTGCTGAAACAGAATGTGTGGGAATAATCTGTCCGTGCCGATCTTCCAGTAAATATGTACGATTACCATGCAGCACACCGGGTTTACCAGCGCATAGTGGTGCTGCGTGTTCACCTGTTTCAAGACCATGTCCAGCCGCTTCCACACCATACATAGAAACATCCTGATCATCGACAAATGGATAAAATAATCCAATTGCATTTGAACCACCGCCAATACAAGCGACTAATGCATCAGGTAGACGACCTTCATGCTGCATACATTGTTCTCTTGCTTCACGTCCGATAACGGCCTGAAAATCT
>WTAX01000152.1 GCA_013139395.1 Gammaproteobacteria bacterium
GGATTAAGTTGCCAAAATGCCTCCGGGGCATTAATTTTTAATGCCTTTTTTATCACTCTGAAATGTAATGGAAACATCGTCGTTTTGTTTTCATCCAGTTTGACTTTAAACATCTCCTTTGAAGCGCTGTCCATATCAATGGTAATTTCTTCACTTTTTATATTAGAAACCGCGTGCGGCAGGACAGTTTCTTTATTAAAATGGAAAATCAATGAAAACAAAAACAGGAAGTATTCAACTGCAGAATAAGGCGAAATAATCATCAAAGATAATTGTTCTGAACGCATGGAGCTTTTTTGTAATAAGACTCTGGTCAGTCGACTGGACTGATTTTGATTAACAACAAACAAGGCACTGGCAAGCGTTTTTATCTGCCTGCCTCGTTGGGTTTCTATTGATACTTTTTCTAATGATAATTGAAAAAATTGCTTAATTCCCAGTATGACATTTTTTATCAATGCACCCGGACTTAAATCTGAGTGCCATGCTTCCAGCAAAGGGATTTGACCCACCACTACTTTAAATTGCACCAGCTGATCATTACATGTTAATAAATTTATGGCTTGAGTCTCATCTCTCAAGGCCACCTCAATATTGTCTTCTAGATGCTTTGATAACTGGTAGGCATTGCGTAATATTTTTTGTGACTCTAAAGGTAAAAAACCCAGAGTACAGTGTTGTCCATTAGCACTATGAGAATAAGCATATTGAACAAGCTCATCAATAAGCTGTATGTCACCTGCGAGGATCAAATGACTTGTAATAGCAATGTACTCTAATGGCTCACTTAAAAAATGAGCTTTCTCTACAGCAATGATCTCCGTGCCAAAATCATTATTTTTAAGTGTCGCAATAAAATCAATTGACTGCTCATCATAGATAAATAATGCCTGTTTTTGATATTTCATAACTTGATTTTTTTACCCTGGCAGGAATGCTATCCATATTATTTACGCATGGGGTTAAACCTGAAGAACTACACCTAAAGACAAAGGAGTAAAATTATTCTACAAGGATACGATATTTTGCACAACTACTCTAAGTTAAGAGTGAACAGTCAATAGTCAAGGGTTATGGCTTTTCTGGGCATACAAAATATGCAAATAAAAAAGCCAATGATAAATTATCATCATTGGCTTACAAAACATGAAACAATTGGTATACAGTATCAATTTAACCAGATAAAAGTCCTAAAATCTGTTTAGATGAGAAATTGGCCTGACTGCTAAGTGCAGCTGCTGCATCTCTGAGCAGCAAATCCCTGTTACGCTCACTGATTGTTTGCGCATAGTCAGTATCCAGAATACGGCTCCTGGCTGCGGAAAGATTTTCTTCTTTATTTTGCAGGTTACGGCCAATACTTTCAAAACGATTCAGGTTTGCACCATATTCTGCTCGTTGAGTGTTCACCTGTGTTATAGAATCATCAAATACAGATAAGGCACTTGATGCACCGGACTGAGAAGATAAATCTGCTGAAAAAAAGCCGCTGCCGCTGAGGTTACTTTGTAAGTCAACAGTTTTAATACTCACCTGATCGCCAGCATTAGCATCTACCTGAAAATTCAGTTCAGCATTTTCATTGAGTAGTTTCTGACCATTAAACTCCGCCGTTTCTGTAATGCGACTGACTTCATCCTGAATCATAGAAAATTCAGTTTGCAAGGATGCTCTATCTGCATCACTCAGGGAACCATTTGCACTTTGCATCGCCAGATCACGGCCACGCTGCATGAGATCGGTGATTTGTGAGCTAAAACCATCGGCTGTTTGTGCTAAGGAAATGCCGTCATTAGTATTGCGATAGCCCTGACTGGAACCCATAATTTGCGAGGCAAAGCGTTCAACGATTGCCAGGCCTGCAGCATTATCTTTGGCACTATTGATCTGTTTACCAGATGATAAACGGGAAAATGAAGTCGACAGTCTATCATTATGCTGATTAAGCAGACTGCCGATAGAATTTGAATTATTGATACCAATACCCATTTTAACCTCCTGAAGCACTCAAGTCAGTTGTGAGTCTAATATCTTTATTATGGAAGCAAAATAATAAATTTTCAGTGATCAGTGTCTATATTTACGTTTTTCAACATTAATTCAGCGACTTTTTAGCTCCGGCACACGATGCTGGAGCTAAGAGACAGACAGGCTCCTAAATACCACCTACCAGTTGGGCATGTACACCCTTATTTTTAACATATTCTAAAACTTGCATCATATTCACACTTTCAGGCGAATAATCAACCAGCATAAGATGTTGTCTCGTAGGGTTAACATGCACCTTATCGATACCATGATCCTTGCTGAGCAGACTTTCCAGCTCAGTAATATTTGGCTTACTCAGTGTTTCGTCAATATGGACAATAATTTCAATACTTTTTCTGGACATCGTATTTCTCCTTATCAATTGATTAAACTATGAACTAAGAACCAGGAAATGAAATAGCAATGACATAATACCAAGCAATATGCCTGCTATTTACAGTCTGTATACTTGAGTATAGAACTCAAGAATTATTTGTCAAATTATGCAAGGAAAATATTTTATATCAGGCATTGAATGCTTATCCCATAGACAGGTAGTCATTTTTCAATTTAACATAATGATCGGCAGAATATTGCAGTCCCTCAATTTCATCTTCTGTCAGAGCACGGGCTTTTTTTGCCGGGCTGCCGACATAAAGATAACCACTTTCCAGGCGTTTTCCCGGTGAAACCAGGGCGCCGGCAGCAAGAAAGACATTTTTTTCCAGATGAGCATCATCCAGAATGATAGCCCCCATACCAATCAGACAATTATCTTCAACCGTACAGCCATGCAGTACAACGTTATGACCAATAGTGACCTGACTGCCAATAGATAGAGGAAATCCTCCAGGATGTTTGTTGGAATGATCATGTGTTACATGCAGCACACTACCATCCTGAACACTGGTATTCGCACCGATTTTTATCCAGTTAACATCACCTCTAATGGTTGTATTTGGCCAGATAGAGCAATCAGAACCAATTTCTACCTGACCAATAACCTGAGCTGATTCATCAATGTAAACATCTTTGCCGATGTTGGGGATAAATTGTTTAAAGGGACGAATACTCATTTTTTCCTATTCCTTAACTTTTTTTAACGCATTGTGACCAATTCTTCAGCACTACAAGGATGAATGGCAATGGTATTATCAAAATCAGCCTTGGTCGCACCCATTTTAATCGCCACCGCAAAACCCTGCATCATTTCATCAACACCGGGGCCGATAATATGACAGCCAACAATTTTTTCCTGAGCTCCAACACAGACTAATTTCATAGCAATAGGTGCTTTATGCTCAGTAAAAGCATGTGACATCGGCGTAAAATGAGTACTGTAAATTTTTACCGAGTTACCGTACGAGTCATGTGCCTGCTGCTCTGTCAGACCAATAGTTGCAATAGGCGGATGACTAAAAACTACAGTTGCAATATTACTATAGTCCAGTTTACGCTCCGGCATATTATTGAATAAGCGATCAGATAAACGACGCGCAGCAGCAATGGCAACCGGTGTTAAAGCCGCTTTACGATTGACATCACCGACTGAATAGATACCTTTAACATTGGTCTGTTCAAACTCATCACTGGGAATATAACCCTGCGCATCCATCTCAACACCCGCTGCTTCAAGATTCAGATCCGCAGTATTGGGGGTTCTGCCAATGGCCCAGACCAGAGCATCAACATTATTGACCTGCTGATTTTTTGTACAATGAATCGTCAGTTTTCCCTGCTCATTCTTTTCAACCGATTCAACTTCTGTGGTACTGAGTAAAACAATATTGGAATCTTCTTGCAGTACAGCAGCCAGAGTATCCGATAAAATGGGATCAAAATTGCCCAATACATGACCTTTACGGATCAATAGGGTAACCTGACTACCCAGACTACTCATTAACCCCGCCAGCTCCACAGCAATATAACCAGAACCAACAATTGCAATATGTTCCGGCTGTTCAGTCATAGCAAAAAAGCCATCTGACGTCAGGCCCAGTTCAGCACCGGGTAAATCAGGTATTATAGGATAACCGCCGGGAGCCACAACAATATGATCAGCAGTAAATTGCTCACCATTGACTTCAAGGGTTTTAGCATCAACAAAGCGAGCCTTACCTTCTACATAGTCAATTTTTGAATCACTGAGATAATTACCATACCAACCGGTAATACCGGAAATATAGCCCTGTCGCTGTTCAACTAGTTTGCTCCAGTTAAGTCCATTATTAGTCACATCAAAACCATAATCACGGGCATCAGCCAGTCCATGAGCCAGATTAGCGGCATTCCACATCACTTTTTTGGGAACACAACCGACATTCACACAAGTACCACCAACAGTACCACTTTCGATGACAAGGCATTTTCTGCCGTATTCAGCTGCTCGCTCTGCTGCAGAAATGCCGCCGCTGCCGGCGCCTATAGAAATTAAATCATAATGTTTTGTCATAAAAATATACCTGAAATCGGTTGTCGATGATTGTAGAAGATCGTAGAAATAGTTAAGTTATTTCACTGAAATTATAAGAGATATCCTGTTATAGTGGGGATTAATCATGAAATTGTCAATATACCAAAGGCCACTGAAAAAAACTTATGATCAGCAGAGAATTAATTCAATTAATAGATAAAACATTTCAACTTAACTGGCAGGGTGTACATGGCGTTTCTCATTGGGCAAGAGTGCGCATCAATGGCTTATTTATGGCTAAGCAAAATGGAGCTAATTTACGAGTAGTCGAATTATTTGCCTTCTTACATGACAGTAAACGAGAGGCCGATTTTAATGATCCTGATCATGGCGAACGAGCCGCAGAATTTATTAAATTTTTACCCAATGATTTATTATCCATTAATGCTCATGAAAAAAACTTATTAATATTAGCCTGTGCTGATCATAGTAAGGGCTTTGTTGAGGGTGATATCACAGTGATAACCTGCTGGGATGCCGACCGACTTGATTTAGGGCGCGGCGGGCAACGCCCTGATACAAAAAAATTATGTACTGATATTGCTAAACAGCCTGAATTTTTTGAAAAAGCCTATCAACGAGCCACCTGGCAACACCGTATTCAAGCCAATACAGCAACAGTGCAGACCTGGAAGCCGGCACTATGACTTTTAATAGTCTGACACCAGAACTCATGCAGCGCAGACATCAGGTGCATGATACCTGTCGCCAGTTTAGCCGCAGCCCGTCAAAAGGTAATATGGCACGTTTGAAATCATTATTTGCCGGCGTTGGAGAAGAGGTGTTTATCGAACAGGGCTTCTATTGTGACTATGGTGATAAAATAACATTAGGCCATCGCGTTTATATTAATGTTAATTGTACTTTTCTCGATGGCGGCCGGATAAACATTGGTGATGATTGTTTAATCGGCCCTAATGTACAAATCCTCACCATTAATCATGCCGCCTCACCAATAGAGCGTTTAAAGAAACTCAATTATGCTGAAGATATTCATATTGAGAATAATGTATGGATTGGTGCCGGAGCGATTATATTACCCGGGATTCATATCGGCAGCGGTGCGGTTATAGGGGCAGGCAGCGTAGTCACTAAGAATGTTCCAGGCAACTGCCTTTATGCCGGTAATCCGGCAGAAAAAGTTCGTCTTCTTGAAACGTAACTATTCAGTGAGTATTTCTAATTACTAGTGTTAAGCCTATGGTCACTTATTTTTGTAAATAACACGCTGAATAGTTACTTTTTATTTAACCATAATTAATGGCTTGATACTTTTAACCTGACGGATCCAGGGTTTTGATTTTAGTTGTAAGACGCCTGGTAGTGTCGTAATCGCGGCTTTTGCATCCTCATAGTCAGCATAAGATCCGTAGGTAAGAATAAAAGAAGTGTCCTTAACTTTTTGTATTTTTAATACATAAGTGTGCTCATCAACAAATCGATCGGTTAAACGTGTAATACTACTATATTGTCTGGCCGATAATAATTGTAATGAATAATAGTTATCATTAATTTTCTTAAACCTGTTGGCACTCTCTTCTATGCTTAAGTTTTTCAGGTTTGGGTTTCCCTCGCTTGATTGAGCAATAGTTTTAATCTCTGACTGAGTTGTTTTTGCATTATTTACAGCAAGTGACTGTGTGCTTTTTCCTGTTAGTTTCTGTAGTTGTCCATCGGCCTGTTTATAACCCACTTTTTGTGCCTGTCGATACCATTTTTTTGCCTGACGTACGTCTTTATTAATACCATAGCCGCCCTGTGCATAAATTTCTCCCAATAAAAACAAGGCCAGACCACTGCCGTCTTCTGCAGGTAATAATAATAAATCACGTGCCTGCTGATAATCCTTATCCACTCCCATACCCTGAAAATACATAAAGCCTAAATCACGCAATGCATCTGTATCATGTTGATCAGCGGCCCTTTTTAGCCAAAAAATTCCTCTGTCGAGATCTAAAGCCGTTCCCTTGCCGGTAAGATATCGAGCCGCAAGACTATGCTGCGCCGGGCCATAGCCATTTTCAGAAGCCTGGTTAAACCAATAAGTGGCCTGTTGCTGATCCTGAGGACCACCCTCTCCCTTAGCATAAAGGTTGGCAACATGAAATTGTGCTTGCAAATGACCTTGTTGTGCTGCTTGAATCAATAATTGACGTGCTTTATGGGGATCTTTTGTAACATCTAAACCTGCAGAATATTTTACTCCCAGATAATATTGGGCAGCGGGCAGGCCTTGCTTAGAAGCCAGCTGCAGATATTTTAAAGCCTGAGCCGGGTCTTTGTTAACCCCTTTACCCTGATCATAAAGTAACCCAATCGAATATTGAGCTGCTGGATTCGCCTGTTTTGCCAGCGGCATCCATATATTAAGCGCAGTGATATAGTCACCCTTAGAAAAATATAAAGCACCCTGATTAAAATTCTCATCTTCACCTGCAATTGACAACAAGGGACTGATAAATAAAATCAGGCATAAAATATGAATTAAGCGACGAATTAAAAATTGTATTTTAATATAATAGATACTAGAAAAATTATTTAATGAAATTAACACGACAACACCCTGTATAAATCATTGGAGATTCAGTATAGTTAAAACTGAACAAATAATTAAGTGTGAAATGAATTATAAGCTTTTTAAATTGGAAATTTTATGACTAACCCTTTATTGGATTTAGGCGGCCTGCCCCGTTTTGGTCAGATTGAAGCAATACACGTGATACCTGCTATAGAACACCTGCTGTCAGAAAACCGCCAGCTGTTAAGTGACTTGCTGGCTGATTCCAACGCACCTTATACCTGGGATAATCTTTTACAAGTAATGCAGGAAATGGATGATAGGCTCAACCGGGCATGGTCTCCCGTAAGCCATCTAAATTCAGTCAAAAATTCTGATGAGTTACGTGCTGCTCATGAACATTGCCTGCCCTTATTGAGTGAATATCATACGGAGATTGGACAAAATAATCATCTTTATACTGCAATAAAATCCATTGTGGATAGTGATCAATATGACTCACTC
The DNA here is from genome assembly GCA_013139395.1 of Gammaproteobacteria bacterium. GTDB lineage: Bacteria > Pseudomonadota > Gammaproteobacteria > GRL18 > GRL18 > GRL18. The sequence goes on from WTAX01000152.1 coordinate 7,524, forward strand.
TCCCCTGCACAAAAAAAAATCATTCAGAACAAGCAACGAGATTTTCACCTTTCTGGTATTGATCTTGACGAAGATAAAAAAAATCAATTCAAAGAGATTAAGCAGCAGCTTGCAAAATTAAAATCCAATTATGAAAACAACGTATTGGATGCCACCAATGGCTGGCAAAAAATAATAACGGACAAATCACAACTCACTGGACTACCTGATTCAGCACTGGCAATGGCAAAACAGGCGGCAGAGCTTGAATCTGTCGAGGGCTGGCTTTTTAATCTGCAATTCCCCAGCTATTTTGCCATTATGACCCATGCCGATCAGCGTGAATTACGCGCACAGTTTTATACCGCCTACTGCACTCGTGCATCTGATCAAGGGCCCAATGCAGGCAAATGGGATAATACGGATAATATGGAACGTATTATGTGTTTACGCCAGAAACTGGCACAACTATTGGATTTTAATAACTACGCAGAATATTCTCTGGCTACTAAAATGGCTGATTCAACTGATAAAGTCATTGATTTTTTACAGCAATTAGCAGAAAAATCAAAGACTGTTGCCCAACAGGATATTACTCAACTCAAAGCTTATGCAGCTGAACATCTTGGCATTGCAGATTTACAGGCCTGGGATCTCAACTATGCAGCAGAAAAACTGCGTCTGCATCAATATGATATTTCGCAAGAAACATTGAAGCCTTATTTTCCTGAGGATCAGGTTATTGAAGGCTTATTTGCCATTGTTAAACGCTTATATAATATTGATATTAGTGCTGTATCCGGCGTTGAAACCTGGCATCCTGATGTCAGATTTTATGAAATTAAAGATACCCAAGGCGTATTACGAGGACAGTTTTATCTGGATCTTTATGCACGGCCGCACAAACGCGGTGGTGCCTGGATGGATGAGTGTATTGTGCGTCATGCCTATAAAGGGATGATACAAATTCCTGTCACCTATTTAACCTGTAACCTCACGCCCCCTATTGGTGATGAGCCTGCTTTGTTTACTCATGATGAAGTCAATACACTTTTCCATGAATTTGGTCATGGCTTGCAGCACATGTTAACTCAGGTTGATTATTCCGCTGTTTCAGGTATTAATGGTGTACCCTGGGATGCTGTTGAACTTCCCAGTCAATTTATGGAAAACTGGTGTTGGGAAAAAGAGTCCTTAAATTTAATCGCCAGGCACTATCAGACTGGAGAAACCTTACCCGATGAAATCTTTGCTAAAATGAATGCAGCGAAAAATTTTCAATCAGGAATGCAAATGCTAAGACAAATAGAGTTTGCTTTATTTGATTTTAACCTGCATATTCATTATCAATGTAACGCTCTGCCGCAGGTGCAAAAGACACTGGATGAAACCCGGCAAACAATTTCTGTATTTATTCCCCCTGAATTTAACCGTTTTCAACATGCTTTTACACATATTTTTTCTGGCGGCTATTCTGCAGGGTACTATAGTTATAAATGGGCAGAAGTGTTATCTGCTGATGCTTTTTCCCTGTTTGAAGAAAAAGGCATTTTTGATCAACACAGCGGGGAACAATTTCTTCATAATATTCTGGAGATGGGAGGCGTTGAAGAACCAATGGATCTCTATGTTCGCTTCAGGGGACGAAAGCCGACCATTGATGCTTTGTTGAGACATAGTGGTATTACCGTATAATAAAATAAAAAGAAGGTATTTATGAAACAGAATCCTAAATTTAAATTATATCATCAAGCTGTCTTATGCCTGTTATCAATAATTACATTCATATCAGCATCACAAGTATCAGCTCAGGAAGAAGGGCAATATTTTATTAGTCCCCGATTACAATTGGGTCTGCATACAGAGGCCAGTCTGGAAAGTCCCATAAAAAAATTAATCGCCAGTGGTATGGCCGTTGAAGTCATAAAAACAGAGAAAGAGTTCAGCCTGATTAAAATATCAGACGGTACAGAAGGCTGGATAAAAGCTCGATTTTTGACTCAGGATGAACCTTCAAGACTAACAGTAGATAAACTGGAAAAAGCACTGCAAGACGCATTAAATAATAATTCTATTTCTGATTCAGCTGCTGCTTCACAAGCACCTGTCACGGACACAGCGTCTGAAGCCCAATTATCTGATGAAGAAAGGGCTGCTTATGAAGAAACCGTCTCAGCACTACAAGAAGAGCTTAAAGCCTGGGAACAGTTAGATGCTCAAGATAAGCAGGCGCAAAAAATTCAGGCCGAAAAAAGTAATCAGCAGCTGCAAAAACGCTTGTCAATGATTGCCTCTCTGGCAATGGGTGAAGAAGTAGCAAGTAATCAATTTGATGTCAGTACACTCATTGAATTACCAACAATAATAGACAGCTCCGATACTAATATTTTCAAATTATTCAAAAAAAACTATCTGATTCTGGCAATGGTTTCCGGGCTGAGTTTTTTATTCGGAATATTTGTGATGGATGCCTTTAATCGAAGGCGTCATGGCGGCTATAGAGTCTAAGGACTGTCGATTCTAAAGACAGCTCTAAATACATCTCTAAATAAAAGTGCCGGGGAGGGATAACCCCGGCCGATTAAATAATCCAAAGAAATGTAATGACAAGATGCCTCTTTTTATTTCTGTGCAGTGTGTGAAAAGGTCATCCAGTAAGCAACTCGCTGCTGCTGTTTGCACTAAGTCGCTTACTTACATAGACATTGTAATAATTAATTAGTTCAATACAATGAACTGGTTCAAAGTTCTTTATTTTAACCTAAATTAATCAGTTGAATCGTAGCGAGAGCGATCAAGGTGCTGGAGATTCAAGGCTTTGCAGATTATTTTGGATTTATTCGTAGTCACCCTACGGGTGAATTCAAAATGCTCTGAAAAGTCTTGAAGATTCAGTGCCTTGGACGCTCGCAGTAGGTTTAACTGATTTATTTAGGTTTAAGTTACTAATTTAAAAGGGTTTATATGAAATACAACGATTTGCGTGAATTTATTGATAAATTAGAAGAAATTGGTGAACTTAAGCGCATTCAGCATCCTGTTGATCCTAATCTGGAAATGACTGAAATTGCTGACAGGGTGCTGCGTGCTGAAGGACCGGCATTATTATTTGAAAACCCAACAGGGCATTCCATACCTGTTTTGGCCAATCTTTTTGGCACACCCAGACGTGTTGCACTGGGTATGGGTGAAAATGATGTCTCACAATTACGTGAAATCGGCAAGCTACTGGCTTTTCTAAAAGAACCTGAGCCACCCAGGGGGTTTAAAGCAGCAATGAAAACCTTGCCAATTTATCGAAAAGTACTCGATATGGCACCTAAAATTGTTAGACGTGCGCCCTGTCAAAAGATTGTCCTGGAAGGCGATGATGTCGATCTCAATCAACTTCCCATTCAAACCTGTTGGCCGGAAGATGCCGGACCATTGATCACCTGGGGATTAGTGGTAACCAAAGGTCCCAATAAAGAACGTCAAAATCTGGGTATTTATCGGCAGCAGGTGATTGCAAAAAATCGAGTGATTATGCGTTGGCTGGCTCATCGCGGTGGTGCTCTGGACTATAAAGAATGGCAGGAACAACATCCTGGCGAGCGTTTTCCCATTTCTGTTGCTCTGGGTACTGATCCAGCAACTATTTTAGCTGCCGTTACCCCCGTGCCTGATTCATTATCAGAATATGCATTTGCCGGTCTGCTGCGTGGTGCAAAAACAGAATTAGTGAAATCCATTGGTAACGATCTGCATGTACCTGCCAGCAGTGAAATTGTACTCGAAGGCTATCTTGAGCCTGGTGATGAGGCACCAGAAGGGCCTTTTGGTGATCATACCGGTTATTACAATGAAGTGGATAATTTTCCTGTATTCACTATTGAACGAATAACCATGCGTAAAGATCCCATTTATCATAGCACCTATACCGGACGCCCACCCGATGAACCCGCTGTTTTGGGTGTTGCCTTAAATGAAGTATTTGTACCCATACTGCAAAAACAATTTCCTGAAATAGTGGATTTTTATTTACCGCCTGAAGGCTGCTCTTATCGTATGGCAGTGGTCAGCATGAAAAAACAGTATCCCGGTCACGCAAAAAGAGTGATGTTTGGCGTTTGGTCGTTTTTACGTCAATTCATGTATACTAAATTTGTTATTGTCTGTGATGATGATGTCAATGTACGAGACTGGAATGATGTCATCTGGGCGATGACGACACGAATGGATCCTGCCAGAGATACCTTATTAGTAGAAAACACTCCTATTGATTATCTTGACTTTGCTTCACCGGTATCTGGTCTGGGCTCAAAAATGGGTATGGATGCGACCAATAAATGGCCGGGTGAAACCGATAGAGAATGGGGGCGTGCTATTGTTAAAGATGAAGAAGTTGTTAAAAAAGTAGATGCTATGTGGGATAAATTAGGTCTTTAAAATTAAGGAGTTTATGATGAAACATGTACGTCCTATTATCACTATTGTGCTGTTTGTGTTTATGAGCATCTCTGTTCAAGCCATTGAGCTTATAGATAAAAAAGGTGCTTTTGATTCAAAAACATTTGATGGCAAGATCTATAATGACCGGGGCAAATATACAGGCATGATCACTCCTGAAGGAAAAATGTACGATGCAGAAGGGCAATTTACCGGTCAGATAAGAGGCCAGAGCATTCTTGATCAGAACGGGGGGACTAAAGGCTTCATCCGGGATGGAAAAATATATGATA
>WTAX01000319.1 GCA_013139395.1 Gammaproteobacteria bacterium
GCATCAAGACATTGTTGAATTTCACGCTTCGTTTCAGGCAAATAGCCTAAAACCTGAGCACCATTTTTATGAAATGTCTGCACAATTCTCTTATTAAGAAACGGCAATCCAAACAATTTGGGGGTCACTGAATATATTTTATTTTTTTTAATCTTACCTAAAATGGCAAGACCAAAAAGAGTCGCAATACCAGCTCGATAACACTCTTCTTCTCGTGGGAAACAAATAGCTTCAGGGAAATCATTTAAAAATAGTGTCTGATGATCATCACTCCAAAAGATAAAAATTATTTTATTTAATAAGTCTTTATTGTTCAGAAAAATAATTTTAAGAATACTTATGGTTTGCTTAGCCGTAGCAGGTTTTATATCAAAAACCCACTTTTGTTGACTAAATTCCAGCATAAATTCATCCAGAAATAATAATTTTTCTCCCTTATTAAGTTGAACTATTTCTAATTCTGCACGACTCATTTCATTGATATTTTTTGCCAACGAGGAGGCAACATGACTCAGTTCAGAGTCATGGCAAAGCACAATATGATTATCGTTTGTGCTATGAAGATCGGTTTCCAACCATGAAAAACCAGCTTCACAAGCTAATTTGAAAGAGGCACGGGTATTTTCATCATGCTGGTGTGAAAGTCCTCGATGGCTTATCCATTTTGTTTTCATTATCTCAATAACTTATAGTAAATAAGGTTTTAACAGCACACTCATCTTATCCATTGCTCCCGCATTTTGTTCTATGAGGTGTTTCGCTTGTCCTGCCATTTGCTTTGCTTTTGTCTTGTCTGACAATAAGGTATTTAAGGCCTGTTCTAATGACTCTTTGTCTGCTGCCTGCAATACTGCCTGATAGTATAAGAACAATTCACTAATGGCATTAAAATTAAACATATGCGGACCATAAACAATGGGTAATCCCATCGCGGCAGGCTCAAGAATATTGTGACCTCCTGTCGGCACCAGAGTACCTCCCATAAATACCAGATCGGCACAGGCAAAATAACGCATCATTTCCCCCATACTATCACCCAGAAGCATATCGGCAGGCATATCATCATTGATTGCTATGTCAACCATTGCTGAGCGTTTTATAACACGATTATTGTCCACATTCAGCAGTTGATACACTGACTGAAAACGTTCCGGATGTCTTGGTACAACAATCATAACCAGTTGCGGGTGATGTTGTTTTAATTGTTGATACACACTGAGTAGAATTTCATCTTCACCCTTGTGTGTACTAGCCGCGATAAGTACTTGCTTGTCCTGCCAGTGCAGTTGTTTGCGCAGAGTTTTTCCTGCTTCAATATCATCTGGATTTATTTGAATGTCGAATTTAATACTGCCCGTAATCGACAGTGAACCTTCTTTTGCCCCTAGTTTTTTTAAACGCTCAGCATCAAGAATATCCTGTGCGGCAATACCGGTAAATTGCTGCAATGCTGTTCGTGTTAAGACTTTTATTCGCTTATAGCCTTTAACTGAACGAGCTGACATACGTGCATTTAACAGCCACATAGGAATAGCTTTTTGTTGCGCCGCATGTAGCAGGTTAGGCCAGATTTCTGTCTCCATAATGATACCCAGACGAGGACCTGTGTTTTTTAAAAAACGTCTCATGGAACCGGGCAAATCATAGGGCAGATAAACATGAGCAATCTTTCCCTGCTTAATTTCTGCAGAAAATGTTTTTATTATCTGTGCGGAGCCGGTGGTGGTGGTACAGGTGATAACAAGAGGAAATTGAGGATAATCCTGCATAACTTGTCTGATCAGCGGTAACGCTGCAATAAACTCACCCACTGAGACCGTATGAAACCAGACAGGTGCTTGATCATTGGCAAATTCTGGTTTCGCAAAAATGCCCAGGCGCTCAGCCAGCCGTAAAGATTGCCGCTGCTCTTTATAAGCATTACTTTTTTGATGCTTGATCAGCAGGCGCAAAAAAAACAGCGGTGTTAAACAATAATATAATAGTGTATAAAGAAAACGCTGAATCGATGGGGAAATCGATGGGGTCAGAGTAAAATGTTTTTTTTGAGAAATCATCTTACTCTGACCCCATCGATAGAATAAGCTGCTCTACAATTTGAGCATTCTGAATAAGGTGTTTGGGGTTGATTGTGCCGGCAATTAAACAGCTTACGGCCCGGTGGGAAAAAACATAGTTTAAGGCTTCTTCGATACCACCACCGCCGGCTTTGCTATCAGCATGACCGCTTTGTAAGCCTTTTTTTATGACGACACCTTTATTGAGTTCAAGAGCACGATCCAATACGGGATCATCGGTATGATCACTGCTATTTCGAGTGGCCATAACGACATCGGTATTTTCGACTGTCCAAAGTCCACCTTCGGTGGTTTTTGTTGATAGTCCAACAGCACGAATTAGCCCCTCTTGTTTTAGTTTTTGCAGGGTTTCAATGACATCTTCATGCTTTATGACTCGCTGATCATCACCATCGGAGTGTACTAATACCACATCAAGGTAATCAGTATTTAATTTTTTCAGGCTGGTTTCAATGGTTTTACGGGTAGTTTGAGCACTAAAATCAAAGTGAGAATGCCCGCCTTCAAAGGCCTCACCCACTTTAGAAACAATAACCCAGTCTTGTCGATTGCTCAGTAATTGCCCCAGACGTTCTTCACTATTGCCATAGGCCGGTGCTGTGTCCAGTAAATTAATGCCCAGATCACGACTCAGAGAAAGTAACTCCAGCACCGCCTGATCATCTGGTATTTTAAATGCCCATGGATACTTTACTTGTTGATCCCGGCCAAATTTTACGGTGCCTAATCCCAGAGGACTGACTTGAATGCCTGTTTGTCCCAGCTCTCGTGTCTGCATCATAACCAGTGGTCTACCTTTTCCCAGGGGAGTTGACTTGTTTTTGCCTGTGTCATCGGCAGTGAATTTTTATTTTGAATAAGCACGGCCTGAGCATTCTTATTAATTTTCAAACGCTTAATTTCATGCAGTACTTTATCTGCCATGATAGGTGCCATGGCTAATTTTACCGGCCATGCTGTAATCACTCCCTGCTCTGCAAACACTGCAGGCTCAACAGGACGACTACCGTCAGGCATTTTAGGCTCAGCCCGATCAATCGCCAGAGCTGACCACTGACATTGAGAAAAATCCATCCATGGCATCAGACTTTGTAATGCACTTTTAGCCCTCTGTGTTTGTTCTTCTATGCTGCGCCCTACCCCTTGCTCTGCAATTTCACCACCCAGATACCAGACTGTCTCATTTTGAGAGAATGAATGAGCAGTAATGGTCATTTTTGGTAAGGCACTTGCCCCAAGACAATGAGCATACATTTTAGGTAAAACAGATTCATTGGCTTTCAGCATAGGCATAAGCAAAGGACGGCGTTGCATTTTGGGTATTTTTGCTTGCCTGAAGTTCAGACTTGCCAATAATTTTTCATTGCCTGCACCTGCAGTCAAAATAATGCTTTGGGCAATAATATGGGTGTTATCAGATGATTGTATCTGGTAATGCTTATTTACTGTTGAATCATCACTGTCTGATATGTCAGTAATATTTTCAATACATGCCTGAAATATCACATCAGAAAACTGTGTTCGAATAGTTTCAATAACACTTTGAATATCTAATACGGATTCGTCTAATTGATAAAGTTCGCCATTAAAGCCGGATTGATTAAAAGGCGGCACATAGTCATTCGCTGATAAATGCTGCATGCGGCTGCTCATCACTTTACTGGCAAAAAATCCGGTTAATTTAGCAGCCAGACTTTTATTTGACCAGAGATATTGATGTGCGGATAATATTTTTGCCTGAGTTAAATCAACTTCACCAACACCATCCAGACAGGCTTTCCAACGTTGCGGCATTTGCTGAATCGATTGCGCCGAATGAGTAAGCTTTCCGCTGAGCGCATATTTTGTACCGCCATGAATAATGCCCTGAGACGCACCACTTTGCACACAGCCCAGAGATTCTGCTTCCAGTAGTATTGCCTGGTAACCTGCCTTGCGTAATCGGGCTAAAGTCCACAAACCCGCAATGCCGCCACCGATGATAGCAATATCGACTTTATTGTCCCCGTTAACAGGCATGCGGTCATCCGACATCCTGGTGCTTTCAGGCATTAGAGGGCTCATTACTATTCTTTTTTATTTTCTACTGACTCATCAGCAGAACGAATTGAGCGAATGAGTCCGGTCGTAGAGCAGTTGTCCACATATTCCATTACCAGCACTTCGCCACCTTGCTCTTTAACGCAATCACCACCTGGAATATCAGCCACTTTATTGTCTCCTCCTTTAACCAGAACAGAGGGGGATACATCACAAATCAGACGTGTTGGTGTATCTTCATAAAATGGCACAACCCAGTCCACACAACTTAAGCCTGCCAATACCTGCATACGACGATTCATTGTATTAACCGGTCTTTCCGGTCCCTTAATACGCTTGACAGAATCATCATCATTAACGGCAACAATGAGTCGATCACCAAGACTTTTAGCCTGCTCTAAATAGGTCACATGGCCGGCATGGAGAATATCAAAACAACCATTGGTCATAATCACTTTTTCACCATGATTTTTGGCATCACTCACCAGCGCAATCAGTCTGTCTTCAGTAATGATGCCCTGCTCTATATCACTGAGCTGACGCATTGCAGTACGCAGTTCATGAACGGTAACGGTTGCCGTACCCACTTTACCCACCACCACACTGGCAGCCAGATTGGCTAATTTAGTGGCATCCACCATATTCATGCCAACGGCAATAGAAACCGCCAGTGTGGCAATCACAGTATCACCCGCGCCAGTCACATCATAGACATCTCTGGCACGTGTGGGCAGATGAACCGCTTGTTTATCGGCTTGAATCAAAGTCATGCCTTTTTCACTACGGGTGATCAGCAGCGCATCAAGTTGTAATGTTTGACAAAGTTGTTCGGCTTTTTCGATTAATTGTTCATCATTTTCACAATGCCCGACAATGGCCTCAAATTCAGATAAATTAGGAGTCAGCAGGCTGGCGCCCCGATAGATAGAAAAATCATTTCCCTTAGGATCAATAATAACTGTCTTGCCCTGCTCTTTAGCCAGTGAAATCAGCCTGGGCAGATCTCGTAAAGTACCTTTTTGATAATCCGAAAAAACAATGACATCATGAGCATCTAACTGGCTCTGATAAGCCTGCAATAAATGCTCGCCGCTATCAGAGTGCTCACCATTATCGAAAAGAAAGCCATCTTCAAAATCAAGACGAATCAGTTGTTGATGACGACTTAAAATGCGCAGCTTAGTAATCGTTGTACAACCAGCCAATTCAACAAACTGACAGTTAACTCCCTGATGACTCAGGCGATTCTTCAAAATTTTTGCTGACTCATCCTGACCGGTTAAACCAACCAGAGACGGTGTGCCATTGAGAGCGGCAATATTATAAGCAACATTACCGGCACCACCAGCGCGTTCTTCTGATTCTTCTATTTTAACCAC
>WTAX01000025.1 GCA_013139395.1 Gammaproteobacteria bacterium
CACGAGCAGCCCAACCCAGGTGAGTTTCTAATACCTGACCAACGTTCATACGAGATGGTACGCCCAGTGGATTCAAAACGATATCGACTGTTCTGCCATCTTCCAGATACGGCATGTCTTCAACTGGCACAATTGTTGAGATAACACCCTTGTTACCATGACGTCCAGCCATTTTATCACCCGGCTGTATACGACGTTTAACAGCCATATAGACTTTAACCATCTTAAGCACGCCTGGAGCTAAATCATCACCGGCAACAATTTTCCGGCGTTTTTCTTCAAAATGATCATCAAACTCTTTTCTTGAATTTTCTAATTGTTCTGAAAGTTTAAGCAGTTGTTCCTGCTGTTCTGTATCACGTAATTTGATGTCAAACCATTTGCTTTTCTGCGGCATCTCAGTAAGGATTTCAGCAGTCACTTTATCACCTGCTTTCATGCCCGGGCCGCCGTCAACAACCTGATCAAGCAGAATACGCTCGACACGACTATAGGTATCGATTTCAACAATACGGAATTGATCCTTCATGTCTTTGCGTACAGAGATCAGTGCATCTTCTTCAATAGATTTAGCACGGGCATCTTTTTCCAGACCATCACGAGTGAAGACCTGTACATCGATAATGGTTCCGACTTTACTGCCTGATACACGCAGTGAGGTGTCTTTTACATCGGATGCTTTTTCACCAAAGATCGCACGTAGTAATTTTTCTTCCGGAGTTAATTGTGTTTCACCTTTTGGTGTCACCTTACCCACCAGAATATCACCGCCTTTGACTTCAGCACCAATATAAACAATCCCTGACTCATCCAGTTTTGCTAATGCTGATTCACCGACATTAGGAATATCACTGGTAATTTCTTCTGAACCTAATTTAGTATCACGAGCGATACAGGTAAGCTCTTCAATATGAATCGTAGTAAAGCGATCTTCTTCAACCATTCTTTCGGATATGAGGATAGAATCCTCAAAGTTATATCCGTTCCATGGCATGAAGGCAATCATCATATTCTGGCCAAGTGCCAATTCACCAATATCGGTAGATGGGCCATCAGCAAGCACGTCACCACGAGCAATGATATCACCTTCCATAACTAACGGACGCTGATTAATACAGGTGTTTTGATTTGAGCGCGTGTATTTAGTCAGAGTATAGATGTCAACACCCGATTCACCCGGCAGTGTCTCATCATCATTAACTCGAATAACGATTCGAGAAGCGTCTACTTTATCAATAATACCGCCACGACGTGCCACAGCGGCTACACCGGAGTCAATGGCAACGGTACGTTCCATACCGGTACCGACTAATGGCTTGTCGGCCTTTAATGTAGGTACTGCCTGACGTTGCATATTTGAACCCATTAACGCACGGTTAGCATCATCATGTTCCAGGAATGGAATCATGGATGCAGCCACCGATACAATCTGTCTGGGTGACACATCCATATAATTTATTTTGTCAGGTGAATAGGTGGTAAATTCATTAAGATGACGACAATTAACAATAGCATCGGTTAATTTACCATTATCATCAATGGTGGCATTCGCCTGTGCAATAACAAATTCTGATTCATCAATCGCTGATAAATAATCAATTTGTTCAGTTAACATTCCGTCAACTACCTTACGGTAAGGTGACTCAAGAAAACCATAGTTATTGGTACGTGCATACACTGCCAGTGAGTTAATCAAACCAATGTTTGGTCCCTCTGGTGTCTCAATAGGACAAACACGACCATAGTGAGTCGGATGTACATCACGTACCTCAAAACCGGCACGTTCACGAGTTAAACCACCGGGGCCTAAGGCAGAAACACGACGTTTATGAGTAATTTCTGATAATGGATTATTTTGATCCATGAATTGTGATAACTGGCTGGAACCAAAGAATTCTTTAATGGCTGCAGAAACCGGCTTAGCATTAATCAATTCCTGAGGCATCAGGTTGTCAGCTTCAGCCAGAGTCAAACGCTCTTTAACGGCACGTTCAACACGAACCAGTCCAACACGGAACTGATTTTCAGCCATTTCGCCCACACTACGTACACGACGGTTACCCAGATGATCAATATCATCAACAATACCTTTACCATTTTTAATATCCAGTAAGGTATTAATAACAGCAATAATATCATCATTAGATAAAATCCCTTCACCGGTCAGATCTTCACGACCGATACGGCGATTGAATTTCATACGACCGACTGCTGATAAATCGTAACGTTCATCAGTAAAGAACAGGTTAGCAAATAATGCTTCAGCAGCTTCTTTAGTCGGCGGCTCACCGGGACGCATCATACGATAGATTTCAACTTGCGCTTCAAGCTGTGTTGATGATGGATCAATGCGTAATGTTTCTGAAATAAACGCACCTGCATCCAGTTCATTAGTATAAATTGTTTTTAATTTAGAAATCTTAGCTTCAACTAATTTTTCTAATAACTCTTCAGTGATTTCATCATTGGCATTAGCAATAATCTCACCGGTTTCACTATCAACGATATTATTAGCCAGAGCCTTGCCATGTAACATCTCCAGTGGAACTTGTATGTATTTCAGTCCTGATTTTTCTATTTGACGAACCAGACGTGCAGTAATTCTACGACCTTGTTCAACAAGGACATTACCCTTCTTATCTTTGATATCAAAG
>WTAX01000106.1 GCA_013139395.1 Gammaproteobacteria bacterium
AAATGACTATCCCACCGGCTGGTGCATCTGGCGCAAAGATTTACGAACCCTGTATCGCTCAATGGATGTTGATGAAGCATGGGCTATGGATGCCATGCTGTCAGGCAGTGATTTTTCTTATATTTGTGAAGGGATTTGCGAATGGGTTGATGAACAGCATGCCCCGTTAAGAGTTGCAGGTTTTGTTCAGGATTGGGTTAATGAAGGGCTGATTGGTAAAATACAAGCAAAGCCGGTCCTGTCCCTGAATAAATAAGGGGCTGTTTTTTATCAAGGCGTATCTCGCAGGGTTTCCTTTGTAAGCTGCACTGGCCATTTTTACAGGCTCCGCTTCTGTATTTCTTTTAGCAATTCCTTTTCATATCTTTTCTGCCTGGGCTGCCAAACATGTGAACTGGCTCACATGTTTGTAAAGAAAATCATCAAAAAAAATATAATGTCAGCTCTTGCTTACATTTAAATAATCCATAGTAGTAGATAATTACGCATACAAGAAATTATTAACTTTCTTTTGAGTATTATTAGCAGATACATTCATTAGATGGTTTTTCTATTAAAAAAAATTTAATAAGGAACTATTATGGAAAATAAGAATTTTTCTTTTACAGGCAAAGGTGGTGAATATTTTAAAATATGGATAGTTAATATACTGCTAACTATTATTACTCTGGGTATTTATTCTGCCTGGGCAACTGTGCGTAATAAACGCTATATTTACGGTAATAGCTGGTTTAATGACTCAAATTTTGAATACCATGCTACTGGAAAACAGATTTTACTTGGACGCCTGATTGCCATTGTTATGCTGCTTATCTATGTCGCCTTGTCTGCCATACTGCCGGGGTCTGAATTGGTCTTACTGTTCCTGTTATTTCTTGCTATGCCATGGCTTATGTTACGCAGCCTTCAATTCAATGCAAGAATGAGCAGTTATCGAAATGTGCGTTTCTCATTTCAAGCCTCAATTAAAGATGCTTATAAATATTTATTGTTTATTCCTGTTTTACCCTTTCTTATTGCTGCACCTGTTTTGGGAGTTATGGTGCTTTTAGATGCTTTCTCAATAGAAATTTTCTCAATATTATTGGGCTTGTCCTTTGCTGCTGTTTTTTTCATGTTGCCCTATGTGGGCATGCTGGTCACTCGTTTTTCTTTTAATAATCATTATTATGGACAGGGAAAGTTTTCTGCACAACTGCGAGCGGGTGAATATTATATGGCTTATTTGAAAACCTTTGGACTTGCCATTTTAACCACTTTGGCTCTTTCAATTGTGTCAGGCATAGTAGTTGCCGCAATTATGTTTCTAAGTGGTGCCGGAGATAATCTGCAGGGAGATATTATGTCTTCTTCAGAAGATATGCTTGTATATATGATTCCAGGTATTATAGTATTCTATCTGTTTATGATTATTCTGGGGGCATTTCTGAAAGCGTATTTAACCAGTAAAATACGTAATTATTCGCTCAACCAGATACATCTGGATGATGTATTGCATTTAAGTTCTACTATAGAAACCTCCTCTTTGTTTAAATTGTATCTGGTGAATGCTTTATTGATCATCTTTACTCTGGGTCTGGCCTCACCCTGGGTTGTTATTCGTCAGATGAACTACACCTTTGCTCGAACTCATGCGCAAGTGAGCGGTGATTTGGATCAATACATCACTCAACAGTTAAACAATCGAACATCAATTGGTGATGAAGTGGGTGATGCCTTTGATATGCAGGGCGCTCTTGAGGTCGGCATTTGATCCAGGGTAACTGGTATCCTAAAGACAGTTCAGCAGAATATGCGGCTGAACTGTTTCTTGAGGGTAAAAAGTTCATTTTTTATCATGAAAATGAACCCCTGCAGCAGGGGGATGCTGAGCTATTAGTCTTTAGCGATCGTATTGGTAATATTCCCCGAAAAATCACTTTGCCTGATGGCTCTTTATTCTCCACAAAAGATAATGATGCCATTGATGCCTGGCTGTCAATCTCCCGGCATAAAGCTTTTCGTGCAAATTATTTATTTCTGCTTGAATCGCGTTGGCGCTGGGTAGTGACTTCTTTAGTGGTAACTATTGCTTTTGTTTTTGTAACGATTTTCTGGGGCTTGCCATGGACCAGTAAAAAAGCGGCTTACATTATTCCCAGTGAAGCGAGTCAGGTGTTATCTGATAATACTCTGAAATTACTGGACAAAATACTCTTTGAACCAAGCAACCTGAGTGCAGAGCAACAGCTGGATTTAACACAGCATTTTGTTGAAAAATTACTCCCTGCTGACAGCAATGACTTTTCTTATACCTTGCATTTTCGTCATATGCCTTCGAGTTCTTCAGATGATTCTTCAGATGATGGTGCAGCCAATGCCTTTGCTCTGCCTTCTGGTGTCGTCGTTGTGACGGATGGTCTGGTCAATATGGTCAACAATCAGGAAGAGCTGGATGCTATTTTATTGCATGAGATTGGACACGTCGTTCACCGCCACAGTCTACGGCAATTGCTGCAATCATCTGCATTAACTCTGGTGCTTATTATGATCACCGGTGATGCCTCTGTGATTGAAGAGTGGACTCTGGCTTTGCCTGCTTTTTTACTGGAAACTAATTATTCAAGGGAATTTGAAAGTGAAGCTGATCGATATGCTTTTCAGCGAATGACTGAACTGGGTATTGATCCATTACATTTCGCTCATATCTTAGCGCGTATCACTTTAGATGCTTCATCAGATGATAAGAAAGCAGATGCAGAGCAGGAAAATATGCTGCGTTATCTTTCATCACATCCGCCAAGTCCAGAGCGAATTGAACAGGCAAAATTATTTTCTGAACATTTCAGACAACTCAGACAGCTAAGACAACTCAGACAACGAAAAGATTGATAGACTGGTTTTTTTGAGGGCATTGAATCAGCGTCATTTTAAGCAGTTATCATTGCCTGATAAACCGCTTAAAACCATGCTTAGCTATTGAGCTGCTGCAAAATCCAAAAGCCGTTGTGTTGATGCAAATGCTTTAAGGCGGACACTTTCTTCAACATGTATATGATTAATATCATTCTCAAGCACATTTAATATACCCTGCAGACTGTTCATTGCCATCCATGAACAATGAGCGCACATGGTACAACTGCCTCCCACGCCGCCTGTTGGAGCTTCAATGAGCTTTTTATCTGGTGCGGCCTGCTGCATTTTATAAAAAATACGATTATCTGTTGCTACGATAAAGGTGCTAGCATCCATTGACTTAACCGCATTGATTAATTGTGTGGTAGAGCCCACAACATCAGCCATTTCCACAACGGTATAAGAGGATTCAGGATGCACTAATATTTTGGCATCCGGGTATTTTTCTTTGAGTGTGAGCAGCGTATCGGCTTTAAATTCGTCATGGACAATACAGGAACCTTGCCAGAGCAGCATGTCAGCATTGGTGACACTTTGAATGTATTTCCCCAGATGGCGATCCGGTGCCCAGAGGATTTTTTTACCTTCACTTGCCAGATGCT
>WTAX01000217.1 GCA_013139395.1 Gammaproteobacteria bacterium
CGTTGTAAATAATGTGTATCTTTTATACCATCAGAAAACACCTGATCCATTAAGTGAATAGCCTTTAAATCACAAGGACGAACCCCTGCTAGAATCTGCTGGCTGATATTGCTGCCCTGATGAAAAGTATAATGTCCTTGTTTATCTTTATGATAGGTGAAGAGAATTTCACCATCAGGGAATATTTTTTTTATGGGCGGTAAAATAGTGGGTTTGTAAGAAAAAAAATTAAAGTAGTGCGTATTATCAATTTGCTCAAATTGATAATTAATAGCCTCAGTTTTTTCGGGGAAAAAAAACTGATTGTGTTTTGCCAGATAATAAAACCAGGATTCTATTTGATCAAGGTTGGCGATAAAAGCATTCATTTTCAGTGATTCGCAGATGATCCTACTTTTAAGATAGTTCATTTTGATAACAAATCAAGTTGTAAAGAAAGTCTGGTGATATTTGGTCAGTTATAGTAATACTAAAAAAGCGGTGGAAATCCAGGGAGTTGATTTAGATGGTTTAATTATCGGTATGATTTGAGCGATTGTTGACTCTGGAGAAAATCAGTAAAGTCCTGTTTAGTTCAGATTTGGCAACACAGCTCCCAGTAAAAGAGCTATGCTGCTGAATCTGAAAATCCAGTGCTATTCAAACATCTGTAGATACAGATATCTGCTAGAATTTATAGTTCACTCCAGCATAAACTGAACGTCCCATACCTGGAGCTGAAAGTCCCCAGGCAACGCCAGTTCCACTCATGGTTTGTCCCTGTCCCATATAAACACCACCTAAAGGATCATTATAGAATTTATCAAGGGCATTCTCGATACCAACATCAATTCGAATCTGTTTCCACTCATAACTGCTGCGCAGATTGAGTAAGCCATAGCCGCTTGTTTCCAGCTCATTTCTGGTTTTTGAAACATCATCCTTTTTATCCACCAGTTCAAGCTCAACAGTATTGGTCCAGTTACTGATACTTTGTGTAAGTGCAAACTTGCCGTTTAACGGCATCATATTATAAAGATTGTCATGAGTATCCTCATTCTTACCTCTGACATAATTTATTAAAGCACTTGCAGAAAAGTTTCCGTATGGAGTATGTTCTGCCAGAGATAAAGTGCCTGAGATATCAATACCATATATCTTGGCTGACTCATTGACAAATTGAAGATAAACAAATTTATCTGAACCAGTTGTATTTGCAGTATTACACATACTGCCTCCTGCCATAGTTGTTTCACTACAGCGCTCAGCATCAATATAGTCATCTACATAGGTATAATAAGGTGTTACCTGAATTCCCCATTTACTCTGTGTTGTATCATGCAAATCAAAGGTGGCGCTGACAGTGTGGGAGATCTCTGGCTCAAGATCCAGATTACCCACATAGCCATTACCGTCACCCGCCCAGTTAATCATACGCATGGCCATACCACCTGTTGACCAGGTATAACGCTCATAAAGATTGGGAGAGCGGGTTTTTTGAGCATAACCGAATTCTATATCAGTCATATCGTTCATATTAAATTGTGCCATTGCGGTCAGGTCAATATTATGATCCGTGATATCACGATCAGCTGTATTAAAGGCATCAGCATCTCCATCGTATATGCTCTTATAGCCCTGTACTTCACCAGCATCCATATCAACCTGCTCACCACGAATACCAAACTGAGTAAACCACTGTGGATTCCATTGTGCTTCCCACTCTGCAAAGAGAGCTGTGCGATCACGTTTGCCATTATTGATATTTATGAAGGTATCTGGCCACATTCCCATACCGGATGCATCCCACCAGTCATCAAGTCGATATTCTTGCAGTTCAGCACCAACCACCAGGGTATCCCGAGCAGAAAGAGGGATATCTGCCTTGACAACACCACCCGTATTCTTACCTCTTGTATCCATAGGCATACCTGCAGCACAAGTCGTCCCGATAGGATCACAAGGCACTCCAGTTTTGTAATAGTATTGTTTATCATCATCAAACTGCATCTTGTGACGGGTTCTTTCTTTATAGGCACGGGCTTCTAAATTACCCCAGTCAAATTTACCTTCATAGCCTAAATTATATTGTTCACTATCATTACCGGTCATATCCATGCGTTGATTGACCCAGGCCTGATAGGGTATATCCTGTTCACCATAGGTAAATTCAACCAGGTGATTTTCATGTTTCAGAGCCAGACTAATGGATTGATTTGTTGATTTATAGAATGTAGAACCAACTTCATCACCATCCAAATTTCCAGCCCCTACATCTATTGAAGAAGGTCCTGATGGTTTAAAATCATCACCAGCATCATAGTTATGAGATTTAACCGTCGAACCTGAATAATTGATGCTCAGTTTTTCTCCGGCAACCGTAGCAGAAATATTTCCGCCTCGTACATAACCGTTAGTACGATAAAATGCACCAATTTCACCCTTTGACAGCAGGTCTTCGCCTGCTTTAGCAAATTCCGGAGCAGGTGAGTCCACTAAAATCGTGCCTCCAATACTATCACCACCAGAGCTGACGGGTGAAAGAGCAGTATGGACCACAGCACTGCCAACATTGCTCGGAGCGATATAGGAAAGCGGTGAGTTCATGTGATTACCACAGGCAGAAATCAAGCTCATACCATCAACCTTAATACGCAGACGATCATCAGCCATACCATGAAGAACAGGCAGACCGGAAACGCCACCGGATTTTTGGATAGTTAAGCCAGGAACATTTTTTAAAAGTGATGCTGTATCACTGGTGGCAGGAGCCATAGACTGTAGTTGTTCTACAGTAAGAACAGAGGTGTTCAAATTTTGATTAATTGGAGCTGCAGTAACACTGATACCTGGAAGCTGTATCTCTTCAGCAACAGCGACACCATGAATCATGGTTGCTATTAATGCGCCAAGCAGAGCACTTTTTTTACGAAATGGGGCGTGCATTATAAAAATTCCTTTGTATTCTAATAGGATAACAGACAAAATAAACAGTAGTATAAAGCAATTTTTACGCCAGACAACTTATTTATGTTTTAGTTCAATATCTTAATTTTTTATCCATGCTATTGGTATCAAATATTACTGTGTCACACTGAATATAATTGAGTCATATAACACACAAGAGGGTCATATGACGCATTTTATTATGGAATGCAATTAGAGTTGAAATTTCGTAACAAACAATCCTAAAGAATCACAAGCCATAATAGTGTTACAATTAGTAACATTTTCGTTATAATCAAACGTATGAAACACCCCATACAGAACCAATTTATTGAACGAGTTGTACTGCTTTTTATTGCAGGACTTTTTCTATTATGCTCACCCGCCCGAATATTCTGGG
>WTAX01000026.1 GCA_013139395.1 Gammaproteobacteria bacterium
ACAAAAAGCCTGTGGTTGCTTATTTTTCTGACTTTGATTGTCTGAGCGTAGCGAGTTTTCAAAGTCAGAAAAATAAGTGACCATAGGCTTAACACTAGTAATTAGAAATACTCACTGAATAGTTACAATTTTGCGTATTATAAGGATGATCATGAGTAAAAAATGTCTTTTTCCTGCGGCTTGTTATGGTACGCGTTTTTTACCAGCAACAAAATCAATGCCTAAAGAAATGTTGCCCATTGTTAATAAACCTTTGATTCAATATGGTGTTGAAGAAGCTATTGAGGCTGGCTTGACTAATATGGCCATTGTGACGGGGCGTGGCAAAAGAGCGATGGAAGATCATTTTGATGTCAGCTATGAGCTTGAGCACCAAATTGAAGGCAGCGATAAAGAAGAGTATCTTAAAGGGATCCGGGAAATTATGAATTCCTGTACTTTTTCCTATACACGCCAGATAGAAATGAAAGGTTTAGGGCATGCTATTTTGACCGGTGAACCACTTATCGGTGATGAACCTTTTGCCGTTGTACTTGCTGACGATCTTTGTCTTGCAGAAGAAGGTGATGGTGTGCTGGCGCAAATGGTTAGACTTTATAAACAATTTCGTTGTAGTATCGTGGCTATTGAAGAAGTACCTATGGATGAAGTGCATAAATATGGTGTGATTAAGGGCGAAATGATCCGTGATGACATCTATCAGATTTCTGAAATGGTCGAAAAACCAGCTGCTGAAGATGCACCCAGCAATCTGGCCATTATTGGCCGCTATATATTAACGCCTGATATTTTTGATATATTAAGAAATACTACACCGGGTGTTGGTGGTGAAATTCAAATTACAGATGCTTTGATGCAGCAGGCGAAAGAAGGTTGTGTTTTGGGTTATAAATTTAAAGGCAAACGTTTTGATTGCGGCAGCATTGCTGGTTTTATTGACGCTACTAATTACTGCTACAAAATGTTTTATTAATTTATAACACTCTATTGCAAAATATAAAGTTTACTATAGGAGCAATCATCATCTCCTATGGTAAATCAAGTCATTGTAAAAAAACTCTCCAATAAGTCATCCTGGAAACTGTGTCATCTCACACATCTACATAGAGATAGATGATGTCCCATACAAATATATTAGAATTCATTAATGGATAAACGTACATTACTTATGCTGAGCATTTCAGGCGTATTAATCGTCGCATTGCTTTTTTCCGGCTATTACAAAGTTGAGATGGCAAAAAAAAATAATGTTATTGCTCAGATTGAACCAGATAAATCGTGTGATTTACAGAAAACGGCCTGTACTCTAAAACTACCGGGCGGTGGAGAAGTAACGCTTGATATCCAGCCTAAACCTATTCCTCTAGTACAAAATATCAACATAACAGTTAATACTGATGTGATAAAAGCTGAGGCAGTTTCTGTTGATTTTAAAGGGACTACGATGAACATGGGGCCAAATAATGTCAGGCTTAAGTCATCAACTCCTAATGTATATTCAGGAAAGGGAATGCTCCCTGTTTGCATTCGCAATAGTATGGAATGGCAGGCTGATGTGTATCTTCAAACCAGTGAAGGAATTATAATAGCTCCTTTTATATTCGTCACCAGAAAACATTAACCCTGAATCAATAAGAACTATATTAACTAAGAACTATGAAAAAAATCTTACCGCTTTTTATTTTAGTATTGCTCATTGCCTGTGTTTACGTGTTCTTTATCTGGCAACCCAATAGCAATAGTCCGTTGACGGTTGCATCAAAGTCTGAAGGTGGCGAATTTACTTTGCAATCACTTTCAGGTCCTGTTTCGCTAAAAGACTATCGTGGTAAAGTGACCTTACTTTATTTTGGTTATACCATGTGTCCTGATGTCTGTCCGACTAATTTATCTATGATGTCTAATGCCTTTTCGCAATTAGATGATAAAGAATTGAGTCAGATTCAGGGGATTTTTATCAGTGTGGATCCAGAGCGAGATACAATGGAAAGATTAAATGAATACACACACTATTTTCATCCATCGATTTTAGGATTAAGTTCAACACCAGAAATCATTAAAGAGTTGGCTGATCGTTATGGCGTTGCCTATCAAAAGGTTGTTCAGAATGATTCAGCAACCAATTATGTGGTTGATCATTCATCTGAAACTTATGTGGTCGATCCCAATGGAAAGTTGGTTGAACGATTAAGGCATGCAGCACCACCGGCAGAGATTTTAGCGGCGATAAAAAAATATTCTAAAAATTAAATAAGTGTTCCAAAATAGTGAGCATTATTCATTTACTTTTCGCATCAGAACCTGTCACTCATTATTGGGTTCATATTGGCATAAAATCACCCAATAATGAGTGACAGGTTCTGATGCTCCGTGTATACCATTTAGGAACAGTTATTGAGTCCGAAAGGCTAAATTTTTAAGTCGATATTTATTAATTACTAAAACAAAGAGGTTTCCATGAAATTACTAACACCTGTTTTATTTATATTACTTGCCTTGAGTCATAATTTTGTTATGGCTGGTGATGATGTCACTATCATCGATCCTTATGTGAGAGCTGTTCCTCCAGGTCAAACAGTGAGTGCGGCATTTTTACAACTGGAAAATAAATCAGCAGAGACTCGTTACGTTGTTAATGCCACCAGTCCCGTTTCTAATGTTGTGGAATTACATTCACATGTTCACGAAAATGGCATGATGAAAATGCGTCAAATTGATTCAATTGAAATTCCAGCCAATGGTAAAGCTGTTTTAGAACCAGGCGGCTTGCACATTATGTTAATTGGCCTTCATGATGCACTTAAGATAGATCAAAAAGTATCTATTACTTTAGAATTTAAAAATGGCACTAGTCAAACAATAGAAGCACCCGTTCGTAAAATCATGATGAAAGGCATGATGAAAGGTAAAGGTGCAATGATGAAGGATATGAAACATTAAGCTAACAAATTAATGAATTCATATTTAAGTAGTGGAGAGTTGAATTAACAACAGGTTTAACTCTCTATTTTCTATCGGCTGAGTCAATCTAATCACGTCTGATATTTTTTGCTGCATCATAAAAAATATTGTCTTCACGTTCTTCATAACTTTGCTTTTCACGCTTTTTCTTTGTTATCACTTTATAGCCTAAAAATACAAAAATGATAAAGATGAATGTTAAATATAAGTAAATACCTGACATGTTTGAATTGCCTGTTTAATAATACAAAAGTCTTTTATACGCTCTATTTACAAGCTTATTTTTATATCAGTTTACTATAAATTATATCGAATCAGCGATTGTTTTCGTTTTTATTTGAGATAACGCACATTTTTTGTCACTTTTCCACAGAAATAATGAGCCATAATCATATTACTTTACTCCATATAAAAATATCATTTAAACAATAAATTCTGTCAATTTTATATCTTAATTGTGGTCAATTATGCTGCTCTGATTTAATTTTATTCTGTTTTGAAAATAAAAGGTAATATGAAATTGACAGAGCTGTTTTTCAGGCGAATAATAAGCTGATTAACGATAAAAAATTCAACTTTTTTTGCTCAATTAAAATGGAGATAAGTAAATGAGAAATGTAAAATGGATTTTGGTTTTGTCTGTCAGCGTAATGTTATCTTTGACAGGTTGCGGCTCTGAGCCAGAATGGGTGAGTATTTATAATGAGTGTCAGGATGGTGTGAATGAAGGTCTAGCTGAGATGAAACAATCACCAGACACACCTGAGGCTATGGGCGACATGATGGAGTCGATGGGACTGGCAGCTTGTGGAATGATTAAAACCACGTGTGAAAAGGATCCTGAGGGGACAATGTGCCAGGCTATTGTTAATAGTTATAAGGAAGAAAAATAGTAACTATTCAGTGTGTATTCCTAAATAACGCTTGTTAAGCCCATGGTCACTTATTTTTCTAACTTTGACTTTCTGTTACGAGATGTCGCTGCGCTCAGACAATCAAAGTCAGAAAAATAAGCAACCACAGGCTTTTTGTAAATAATATGCTGAATAGTTACGTATATTGTTAATGTTATCGGGCTCTATAAACAATTTCATGACCGCTATCGGCCGTGAAATCAGTATTATCATCAGGTGGAGAGTACCTTAGTACGTTCCACTCATGATAATCATCTTCGTCTTTGCTTGCTGCAAGATCAGCAAGCTTTTTTGCCGCATCCAAATCATCAAAAATTCCGAAAATTCCATGATTATATTCACCCATCTTTGCTACATAATACAACATTAGAATCTCCTGAGGTGTTTACTATTACCATTATATGTAACAAGTATAGTATGTTTAATCGTTATTGCTATTTGAGTTAACCATTATTCTAGGAGCTTGTCCAAGAATAGATAACCTACTGCGGAAAATCCATTTTGGCCATATTTTCCTATCATTTTCATTTAATAGCGCAACTATTGGCTTCAAATGATAGAAAAATCTGACTCAAAATTGCTTTCCCTCGCTACGGCTTCTATTCTCGGACAAGCTCCTAGGATTATATGAAGATTTATCTCTGGATATTCAATTCTAAATTCAGGGTGATTCTTTTAAAATTTCTATTGCCAGCGCTTCAGCAACTTTAATGCCGTCGATAGCTGAGGATAAAATCCCGCCTGCATAACCAGCGCCTTCACCAGTAGGGTATAAGCCTCGTGTATTAATGCTTTGAAAATCCTTGCCGCGTTTTATGCAGATAGGTGATGAGGTACGAGTCTCTACGCCGGTTAACACCGCATCAGCCATGGCAAATCCTTTAATCTTTTTATCAAACACAGGAATCGCTTCACGAATTGCATCAATAGCAAAGGCCGGCAGGGCTTTTGATAAATCACCCAGACTAATACCGGGTTGATAAGATGGTATTACGCTGGCTAAATCAGTTGATGGTTTATTTTGCAGGAAATCCCCAACAAGCTGTGCCGGTGCATGGTAATTTTTACCGCCTAAGTCAAAAGCCAGTTTTTCCAATTTATGCTGCAGATCAATACCGGCAAATACATGTTCGGGATAATCCTTCTCTGGATCAATACCAACTACAATTGCAGCATTTGCATTGCGTTCATGACGTGAGTATTGTGACATGCCGTTTGTGACTACATGCCCTTTTTCTGATGTTGCCGCCACGACTGTGCCGCCAGGACACATACAAAAACTATAAACACTGCGGCCGTTTTTGCAGTGATGTACCAGCTTATAGTCTGCCGCGCCTAAAATGGGGTGACCTGCCTGCTTACCAAAACGAGCCTGATCGATTACTGATTGAGGATGCTCTATGCGAAAACCAATGGAAAATGGCTTGGCCTCAATATAAACCCCTTGTGCGAGTAACATATCAAATGTATCACGGGCGCTATGGCCTATGCCCAAAATAATGTGACGACTATGTAAAACCTCACCTGTACTTAACGTTAAACCAGTGATCTGGCCATTACCCTCTGCATCTGTACTCCCAGTATCTATTTTTCGATGAATAAGATCGACTTTGCTCTCAAAGCGGATCTCACCACCTAAACGAATGATATCGGCGCGCATATTCTGCACCATTTTAACCAGCTTAAAAGTCCCGATATGGGGCTTGCTCACGAACAGTATTTCTTTCGGGGCACCAGCCTTAACAAACTCATTTAATACCTTTCGACCTAAATAACGTTTATCCTTAACCTGACTAAACAGCTTGCCATCAGAAAAAGTCCCTGCGCCTCCTTCACCAAATTGTACATTAGATTCCGTATTTAACTTACCCTGACGCCATAGTTCCCAGGTATCCTGAGTTCGCTGCCGGACATTTTTACCTCGTTCTAATACAATGGGTTTCAGACCCATCTGTGCCAGCACCAGAGCCGCCAGAATTCCGCTGGGACCAAAGCCAATGATAATAGGGCGTTGTTGTTCACTGGTGGGGAAATCGGCTGGGGCAGCAGCCACAAAATGATAGCTGGTATCAGGGCTGGGTCTGATAAAAGATTGCTTAGTAAATTTCTCTAAAACGGTTTTTTCCGCATCTTCAGTAAGTGTCACATCTAATTGATATATCAGCAATATATTGGATTTTTTACGGGCATCATAGCTGCGTTTGAAGATTGTAAAGTCAAGTAACTCGTCACGTATAATATCCAGTTTGTTAACAATTGCATCAGGCAGATCATCATCACTATGATCAAGTGGCAATTTAAGTTCATTGATTCGTAACATGACAGCTTCTTTTGATTGGATTATTAGTTAAGTTGAGGTGATTGTAGTATAAAGTGAGGATAGAGCACAGTTTTATCTATTTCAAAATTATATTATGGGAATTTTGCTGATTGTGACACTATATTTCATAGTCAATGAATACAATGTCAGTTTATTCAGATAAAAACAGGTAATAATGATGGCTTTAAGAAAATGCAAAGCGTGTGGTAGAACACTTCGAAAAAAAGCTAAGAAATGTTCTAATTGTGGTGCACTATTAGCACAAAGAACATCGTTCCTTCCCTGGATAATAACAATCATTATTATTGGCTATTTGGTGGGACATTTCTCAGATAATATAAAATCTTTTGTGGTTAACCCCACTAAAGATACCGCTATGAACAATGTCAATGTTGATATTATGTGGAGCAGTAGTTCCGGCAATGTAACAAAGGCAGATCTTACAATAAATAATAATAGTCAGTACGATATAAAGGATTTAGAAGTTATTTGTACTCATTATGATATTAATGGAGCACGTGTTAGCGGCAAAGATTTAACGGTTAATGAAGCTATTGCAGCTAATAGTCAGAAAGATATTAATGATTTTAATCTTGGGATTAAACATCCTCAGATTGAACAAACAGAATGTATCGTTTCAGATTTACAAGTGATGTAAACCAGCGCTGGTTCTATACCGTATAAGTGAGCAAAATTTTCAATCAATATAAGTTCGTGATGTTGTCATGAGCAATGCATTTAAGCACTGAAATTATACAAAAAAATACAGAAACATAGTGAGTTAACAACCTTATTATGCGTATTCCGAATTTTTTTGAGGTAGAGTTAAAAATATATCCTATACTCATAGTATCAAGCTAATATTGAAATATTGTGAGAAATACGATGAATTGGTTTTTCGGAAAAAAGAAAAAAACAAATCCCCTGAGCAAATCACGTGCCCCAATGACACGCAAAGAGAAGTTACTGAAACTGGCTCAGTCTGATACTTATTATTCAGTTTCTCTTACCTGTTGCGGCTGTAAAGCTTCATCTAAGCTCATAAGCCAATGTTTTCAGTTTAAAGATGCTCCTTCTTTACCGCTAGCTGACTGTAGTGCTGCAAATTGTACCTGTGAATATCTGGGAGTAATTAATCGGCGCAGGTTTCAGCGACGCTCAGCAACAGTACGCAGAAAGTCCATTCGAATGGGAAGTGACAGGCGAAATGCGGGCAGACGAAAGGAAGAAATACTCTGGAATCACTATGGTGCTTGATGATTCAGAAAAGGCTGAAAAAAGAGATACACTAAACTCTAGTACGTACACCTACTGCAGCAGGAAAAAGCAGTGCTAATGTTTTTATTGACAATGAAACAGCTGGTGAGTATCACTTACAATAAAAATCAGATATAGATAAATAATCCAGGGGTATGTTTATTACCCCTGGATATTTTCTATAGATTTTCGATGGATTTGTTATTGTTCTCTTGCTTTTTCTGCTTCTGTTTTAATCCCTAATTTCTTAAATATCATCGCTGCAGGACAAAAGCCAGTAAAAGAACTCTGAAATAAATTAACGCCAACAAAACCAGTAAACCAAAGCCAGTTAGGATTATGATAAATTGACAGTAAAACTGTTACTGTCACAAAAAAACCAGCCATTGCTGTTATTGAGCGTTCTACTGTCATTATTATTCTCCGTAAATGGTTAACAGTTTATGATTGAAAAGCATGGCGGTAATTATTAAACATTAAGTGGTCTGTTTTCAAGCAGTTTTTACAAAGAATTACAGAATATGCATACTGAGAAGTTTAAACGTTCATGTGAATGGATTATTAAAAGTCTCGTTTCAGTGTGCTTACTGTTTATTCAACCACGGTATGATTAAGGCAATACTTAAAAACAGGACAAACTGACATAGTTCCAAATAATCTCATTTAGAATGGGATTGTTGGTCCTTTCCAGTCAATATGAGAGCGTGGTGTTGCCCTGGCCAGGGCTCTTTCAGCCTTACCCCAACCTTCACAACGGTTGAGCCCTTTACGACCTCTGGTCATATTCAGTAAACTTTTGGCCCTGGCATATATCTTAAAAAATAAAATGATTAGCTGTTGTTTCCATTGAGAAATTGGAAAATGGCTGCAAATCAATTTGTCATCATACAGTCCACGGTCAGTTAATCCGATAGCTCCCCATGCGTAGACTTTTACTTTTTTACCCACAGGAAGTCGTGGACCAAGCACTACAGCATCCAATAAATCGCCCTCCAGACCTATGAATTCTGGAATTGAGCCATAGTTGAATGGGCAGGGCAAGGGAGAGATAAAATCTAACTCTCCAGTAGAGCCCCGCTTCAAAAAACTACCTCGTGGTATCTCAATGATAACTTCCACCAGGGGGACGCCCCGGTACACACTCATTGAATCAGTTGATACAGATGGTTTTTTTGTTTTCTTTGTTTCTGGCAATTATCAATTGCTCCCTGGCAATAAAAAAAGAAAGTATCTTCATGTTACTTTATCAATAATAAGATCATAATCACCAACGGTGTTATTTAAAAGGTAACCTTTCCAGGAAGTACAAATTATTCTTCATGATTAGGAAATATAATTTAGCTGTACTTGAAAGAGTTTTATATCATTCATATCTAATAGTATAAGATGAAAATAGGAGAATGATGAATGAAATATTGTGTAAAATGTAAAAATAAAGACACTTTGCTATGCAGTAAATGTAATAACGGAGACTTTTGGGAAGATTCCGGGAACACCTTTCCTTTTATCATTTCAGCCATTATGTTTGGCTGTGGTATGGGGGGCGTTCTGGCTGCTTTATATGCTTTTTATGCATAAGTTACCTATTTTATCCAGGTTGGATTAATAATAGTCAGTCACACATTAGTTATCTACACTCAAATAACCACCGAGGGTACGACTTTAAATCTAATAACCTATCAATGCAATTGATTACGCATAGCACTTTTATAACGCTTTTTAGCCGTGTTTATGATAAATACTTCAATATCACTGGTATCAACGTTTTCTTTTTTTCTAAACAATTTCCCCATGGATTTATTAATAAATTTATTCCTTTTGAGTAAACCATCATTATCTTTCTTACGTATTCCCACTAAATTAAAAAGTGAATGAATATCTTCAGAGATATCGGAGGGTAATTTTAAGTTATTAATTTTATCCATAGCTTGAAAAGCACGC
>WTAX01000204.1 GCA_013139395.1 Gammaproteobacteria bacterium
TGCCCTTTTATCCAGCTTCTGTGTTGTGATAAAGGTTGCGTAGGCTGACTATGCGCCCTTTATCACGCCTTGAATCTGAATAAAATTGCGGCGTAAAACCTGGAACATTTATTATTTCCAAGGCCCTAACATTGAATTTTTAGTAAAAATCCTCATGTTAGGTAGAGTTATTGTTTCATACTCTACCTAATCCGGTGTCTAGGAGTTTGTCCGAGAATAGATAATCTACTGCGGAAAATCCATTTTAGCCATATTTTCCTATCATTTTCATTTAATAGCGCAACTATTGGCTTCAAATGATAGAAAAATCTGACTCAAAATGGCTTTCCCTCGCTACGGCTTCTATTCTCGGACAAACTCCTGGTGTGAGCAAACAATTATATCTTTAAATTTTATGGAAACGTCTTAAATGTCAACATTTGTCGCAGAAAATGAGTTAGAAAAAAAGTTAATTCAGGCTCAAAATGGAGAAATTGAGGGTGAGGAATTCTTAAAAGAAATGCTGGATATGCAAGTCTTTATGCCTATTTTGGATAAACATAGTATCGGTGGTTTCCAGGAATCTAAAGAAGCTACACCATTATCTGTTAAAGATGAAGATGGTACCGAAATGGTCATTCTTTTTACCAGTCCGGAGCGTGCTAAAGTGTTTGTTAAAGATTATCCTGGTTATGATGGCGGACTGCTGGAAGATTTTAAATGGGTGATTGAAAAGATTGGCGGTGGCTATGGTGTTATTTTGAATCCGGGCTTTGATGTGGGTTTAGAATTGGAAGCTAACATGCTGGAACAGATGACAAAACAGTAATCATTATTCTCTGAAGCAATAGGCGTTCACTTAATAATGGGAGCGGAATTATTTATGTCAGAATTTGATTTATCAGATGTTATCAGCACTTTTCATAAAGGCTCTGATAGTCTGACTCAATATTTTGCAGAGCAGGGACGTTCTGATAATGACATGCTGATGTCATTTGATGAAATTGACAAGTTTCTTTCGAGTGCTCAGGATGATAGTTCATCACATCATGAGCAGGAAGAATCATTTAATGCCAGAGCGAATGAGCTGATATTATTGATTGATCGCCTGATGGTTTTTTCTTCACAGATACAACATCAGGAAAGTTTTTCCTATTTTGAAGAATTTCTTTTTCTATTCAGCCTTTGGTTTGCAAAATCCGGAGGGGTTATTACTCAGTTAATTCCTCTTGTGAATTTAATCGCTGCACTCTCCAATCGCTTACGTGAACAATCAGTCTTAAGACAATTGTGGGCAAATATTGAAATCCTGATCAATGCCACAGAACAATCCATTCAAGATGACATGGATGATAGAGATCCGCGTCGTCCCTGGCGTGTTTTATTACTTAATTATGCTATTACCGCAACACGTACCCATGACCCTGTTTTGATGGAAAAGACCTTTCAGTTTCTCATTCAAAACCTGCCCGATGACTTAAAACAATTTTTTACAGAAGGAATGAGCCAAATGACGGCTCTTAATTACCCTCAGGAAGTCAAAGATGTCATGGAAAAGTACTATCAACAATACGCCACACAAGAGATTAAAAAGAATTAATTCTTTAACTCTGAGTAACGTATCATATCAGTTCAGACTTATCTGAATTTAATTCGTGTGTTTGTTGCTAATTCAGATAGATAAATTTCTGCAGATATCCAATGTACAAAAAAATATAAAAAATAAGAATTAGAAGATAATGAATTGCTAATACAAGTTATTCGCTGTAAAATCCATAACTTGATCTAGATCAATAGTTTTACTATAGTCTAATATTTACTTAATTTTTTTAAAGGGCAGTTTCAATGAATCTCGATAGAGTAACCACAGGCAAAAATGTACCCAATGAATTTAATGTCATCATTGAAATTCCTTCACATAGTGATCCGGTAAAATATGAAGTTGATAAAGAAACCGGTGCGATGTTTGTTGATCGTTTTATTGGTACAGCAATGGTCTACCCTTGTAACTATGGTTATGTTCCTCACACATTATCTGATGATGGTGATGCTGTTGATGTGCTGGTGGTTACGCCGTTGCCTTTGCAATTTGGTTCAGTTATCCAGTGTCGCCCAATCGGTATGCTGCAAATGGAAGATGAAGCAGGAGCTGATGCTAAAGTGCTTGCGGTACCCATTGATAAATTGACCGGTATGTATAGTAAAGTCAGTTCGTTTCGAGATATGCCTTCGACCTTATTAGATACTATTGCCCATTTCTTTGAGCATTATAAAGATTTAGAGCCAGGTAAATGGGTTAAAATTACCGGTTGGGTTGGTGTTGAAGAATCTAAAAAAGAAATAATGGAAAGTATTGAGCGTTTTCAGAAAGCTCCTGAAAAACCCTGCTTTTAAATCTCATATATAAGAGTTAAACTCATAATCGTTTATGGTTATAGCGTTAACAATGGACTACTGGTAACGATTTAATCATGAACGAATACCGTTCTAAATTCCTACTAAATTACACAACTATTTTGACTGCTGTATTTGTTGATTTTTCTCAACATTTTGAATGATTTTGAAGCTTCTGAAATTAATTAAGTTATGTA
This sequence comes from Gammaproteobacteria bacterium, assembly GCA_013139395.1. Classification (GTDB taxonomy): domain Bacteria; phylum Pseudomonadota; class Gammaproteobacteria; order GRL18; family GRL18; genus GRL18. Next base: position 2,571 of record WTAX01000204.1, read on the forward strand.
TTAACAATAGCTTGCAGAAGAGGTGAAATAACCTACCCCATGTTGGATATTTACACACTACGGGTCTCAGATGTTAGTATGCATCCACTTAAAAAGTTTTCGCATAGATAATAAGGGCTGGAGTTATTTTTTACTTCAACTTTTTTAACTAAAAACTTAACTATCTAACTTTTTTCTATAACTTTTTCTATGAACATAAGGAAAAACCATGCCAACATTCGTACGCACAGAAAAGTGTGATGGCTGTAAAGGTCAGGACAGAACAGCATGTATGTACATCTGCCCACACGACTTGATGAAACTGGACAAAGACGGTTCAGAAACCGGCCACGCCATGAAATCTTTCAACCAGGAACCCGAGCAGTGCTGGGAATGTTATTCCTGCATTAAGATCTGCCCGCAAAACGCCATTGAGTGTCGTGCTTACGCCGATATCGTGCCGATGGGTGGTTCAGTTCAGCCACTACGTGGCACTGACTCAATCATGTGGACCATCAAATTCCGTAATGGCACCATGAAACGTTTTAAATTTCCAATTCGTACCACTCCAGAAGGTTCAATTCAGCCTTATGAAGGTAAGCCTAAAGCTGACATGGCCAATATTGGTGAAACCAAAGGTTTCTTCAATAACGAAGGAAAACTCCCTTACGAGGGTAATCCAGACGAGCTTATTCTGCTTAAATAATCCACTTTTTTAGTAAACGTGGATTTAACTAGACGAATTATACGAGCCAGTTCCTTATCTTTTTTAGAAAAAGCTAAAACAAGAACTAACGAACACAGCTCACCCAAGAACATATAAACAGAGGTTATCCGAATGTCAGGAACATTTGAAAATCCAGAAGTCATCGAAGAATCGTGTGACATTCTACTTATCGGTGGTGGTATGGGCGCATGTGGCGCAGCATACGAATTAGGACCATGGATTGAAGCATCAGGCGCAGACATATCCGTTAAACTAGTAGACAAAGCTGCTATGGACCGTTCCGGTGCCGTAGCACAGGGTCTGTCAGCCATTAACACCTACATTGGTACCGAGCAGGATCCAGCGGATTATGCCCGTATGGTATCCAACGATCTAATGGGTATTACCCGTGATGATTTAGCGTACGATTTAGGTCGTCACGTAGATGATTCCGTGCACCTGTTCGAAGAATGGGGTCTACCTATCTGGAAACAGCCTGGTGACGAAAACAAGCCACTAGCGGAAGGCGGAATGCCAGTACGTTCAGGTAAATGGCAGATCATGATCAATGGTGAAAGCTACAAGTGGATCGTTGCAGAAGCGGCTAAAAAAGCGTTAGGCACAGAAAA
>WTAX01000529.1 GCA_013139395.1 Gammaproteobacteria bacterium
GTCATACCAGTTTGACCATTGTCATATTCAAACTGCCCAATTTGTGTGATGGTATCATATTGATTAATTGCATATTGATGATCGATATAATTAACACTAATTGATGAGATACCAAAATCATGTAAACTGCTTAACTGCTGGTTTCCATCTTTATCAACACTCAACAATTTTAATTTATCATAAATTGCATCAGCCGCATTAATTTTACCATCTTTATTATCATCATAACTTGTCAACTCTGAAAAACCATGTGCAAAGCCATTATTATCACCAAACAATTCCTTGCCGCTATCAATCACACCATTACCATTTCGATCATAAGCTAAAAAGGCATCACCACCACTGACAAAGCTTGTCTGTTCCTTACTTCCATCACCATTTATATCAAATAAAATACCATTATCAACCCCGCTTGTCTGCAGGTCGTCACCATTTAAATCAAGTGCTAAAGGATCAGCTTGTTGAATTTCTTCTGTGCGATTTATTGATAAACTCGCCAGTTCTTGTTCTTTTCTGCTGACAAAAGAATTCATTGCCTGTTCAGACACTGACACAGTATCACTATTAATGGAGTTATCAGACTGTGTATTATTTTTATTTAATTCTTGCTTTAATGATATATTATCAACTTCTGATTGAATCTCATTGTCATGCTCTGCATGCTTATCAGACATCATTTTAATAATTATTTGATAATCAATTGATTCACGAAGATTTTGCTTCACCTGCTGTTTAATATCAATAGAATCCCCCGTCTCAGACTCATCAGAACTCTGAGATGCTAAAGAATTATTGACCTGTACCGATAACATATTCAAGGCGACCGAAGAAATTGCCATGGTGTATTACTCCTTTTCTATATATAAAGCATATAGCTCTTAGCGTCCTGAGCTGCACTAACTTAAGAAGCTTTAATTCATACGACAAATGTACTATTTTTTGCTATAGTTAAGAAAAAATGTCATTGACATAATATTCAATTATTTTATTGCTTAGAGCTTTTATGCCAGAAAACAGCCAATTAAACCGTTTTATCAATAAAGCAGACACCGCTGCTCTTCCTGTTTTACCTCATACTCTTCAAGCGCTTAAAGCTGCATTAGAAAAGCCCAGTTTTAACTATCGACATCTCGATAATATCCTGCAATATGATCCAGCCTGTATGATTAATCTTTTAGCCTATGCCAATCAGGAAATAAATAAGGATTTTGATAAAGAAATTAGTCAGGTTGAACATGCTGCCATGTTCCTGGGAATGGAGCGTTTAGAAAAATTTATTGGTAATATCACTTCTCTCTATAGTGTGAGTAATAAAAAAGTGGCCGATAAATTGGCCCGCCTGCAACATCGGGGTGTTCATGCTGCATTTCAGGCACAGAATTTTGCACAACTCATTAAGAATTCTTCGCTCAGTGAAATTTACACCAGCACCTTAGTCACACCAATTTCTGAACTGATCTGCTGGCATATTGATCCGCTTAAAGCACAAAAAGTTGAATTACTGGTCTTCAAAGAGAACTTAAATTATGAACAAGCACAACGAGATATTTTTGGCTTTTCTTATCATGAATTAGCCGAAGCACTCACCCATCACTGGCATATACCCAGCCTATTCCTGCAACGCCAGGAAATGCATGAACTTGATGAAGCATCTCATTCTGTAAAGTGTCTATACCTGGCTGAAAAATGCAGTATCATTGCCGAACATGGTTGGTACTATGACAGTATGTATGAGCATATTAAACTATGCTCTGAGACACTTCATTATGGTGAGGGTCGCATTGCGCAGGGGCTTCATAGCACTGCTGTCAATATGGCTGATAATGCCAGTGAATTTTATCCTGTGCAAACAACCGTTAGCCACCTGGCCTTATTAGCCGGTAAAGTGCCTTATACACAAGTGATTAATATCGAGGAAAAGAAAAAAATTGAGCTTAAAGAGGATAAGCCTCAGCCTGTTAGTAAGAAACCTGTAGCAAAACCAGTGCAAAGCAAAGTTGCCAGTATTAACCTGATCACTTCAGCTAATGATTTCCCCAGCCTGATACGTTTGACCATGGATGCATTATTTGAAACCGGGGCATTCAATCGTGTTAGTTTTTTGATACTCAGTAAAGACAAAAAGCAATTACAATCTCGTAGTTTAAGAGGCTACAATAGCAAACAATTTACCAGCACCCCTATTAGCATGCAGCCTGCTAATTTATTTTCTAAATTATTAGCAAAACCTCAGTCAATTTTTATTAATCAACTAAATTACAAAAAATTTTCCCCTCTGATTAATAAAACAATGCAGGAAATACTTGATGTTCAGGAATTTATTGCTAAATCAGTTCATGCTAAGGGAAAGCCCATCGGCCTGTTTTATATGGATAAACATCCGTTAGAAGATAATATTACCCAGACAATGGACATTGAAGATTTTAATCACATGAAAAAAATCTGCTTTTTATTTGATAAGCAAATAAAAAACATCAGTTAACTTCAAGGCGATTAAGAATTAACAGGCAAAGCTTAAGGGCCTTGAGATTTTCTCAAGAAGGATAGTAACTATTCAGTGTGTATTGCTAAATAACGCTTGTTAAGCCCATGGTCACTTAAATTCCTGACGTCCATTAAGAGCATGACCTAATGTCGAACCGTCAATGTATTCCAGTTCACCTCCCAGTGGTACACCATGGGCAATTCGTGTGATTTTATTTGTGAAAGGTTTGAGCATTTCCACAAGATAATGAGCAGTTGCTTCACCCTCAACCGTTGCGTTAGTAGCTAAAATCACTTCACTGATATTTTCATGTTCAACGCGTTGTTTAAGCGTATCAAGGTGAAGCTCTTGCGGGCCTATACCATCTAACGGTGATAGATGCCCCATTAAAACAAAGTAGCTGCCATGGTATGAACCTGACTGTTCAATGGCATATACATCAGAGGGTGTTTCTACAACACAGAGGGTTTGTCGATCACGTTTTGGGGATTGACAGATATCACATTGCTCATATTCAGTAAGAATACGACAGGTTTGACAATGACCAACTTCTTCTGATGCCTGGCGTAATGCATGGGATAATCTTCTTGCACCGTTTCGATCTCGTTCAAGAAGATGATAGGCCATACGTTGTGCTGATTTAGCACCGACACCCGGGAGGCATCGGAAGCTGTCAATAAGCTGTTTAATAAGTGGTGAGTGAGCCATGATAGTTTAAAAAGGTAGTTTAAAACCGGGGGGTAAATTTAAACCATCAGTCATTCCAGACATCTTATCTTTTGACTCTAATTCAATCTGACGAACGGCATCATTCACTGCTGCTGCAATCAGATCTTCGAGCATTTCTTTATCATCCATGACACTGTCATCAATATTTACTCGACGAAGATCATGACGACCAGTCATTACCACTGAGACCATACCACCGCCAGCCTGACCTGTTACTTCTGCATTGGCAAGCTCAGCCTGAGCTTTTTTCATATCTTCCTGCATTTTTTGGGCTTGTTTCATTAAGCCGCCTAAAGCACCTTTCATGTAATTTCCTCTATTAATTATTTAATGGGTTTTATTGATTCTGTGCGAATCTTTGCAGCAAATGCATTGACGATCATTTGTACTTTAGGATCAGTCTCAATGGATTCTACGGCCTGTTGTTGTAATACTTCAGCGTCATGGATTTCACGACGTCTGGGCGTGTCTAATTTTTTTTCTGCCTGAACCTGACATTCGCTAATATTCAGCTTAATCGGCACAGCCAGTAAATTTTGTAATGTCTTAAGCAAACGAGTGTTTATTTTATCATTGAGTAAATGTTTATGCACCGATTCTAATAATAATTCAAAAATC
>WTAX01000074.1 GCA_013139395.1 Gammaproteobacteria bacterium
GGCATAGTAGAATAACGGGAAAGTGCTGCGGGTTTCGGATGCAACGGGGTTTGGGTCATGTACCAGATAGGAGGCAAACGAGGGCGTTGCTCCTTCGTGGCATTTTGCACAGACGTAGGCATGACGCCTGATTGGATTAAGTGCTGAGTAGTAATGGTAGATACCGGCAACCGGCTCGCTGCGGTGGCACTGTACGCAGGTGATACCCATTCTCAAGCCATGTAGATCTTTAGTCTGTGGGATGTGACATTTCTGGCAGCGCACTTCGGGGCTGAAGTCAGCGACTTCGTTGTGAGCGTCCTTTTTGAAGCTGGAACGGCGAATAACCTGGCGCTTGGGTCCCATTCCCCAAAGCCTGTTCTCGCCACCGGGCAGTTGACGATAGAACTCTAGTACACCCGGCTGGGTGTCCTGATCCCGGAAATATCCCGTTCCCGCCATATCATTGGGCGACTCCGTGGCCAGCCCAAAGGCGGGCAAAACCACGAGCAGCATTCCCAAGAGGCAGATTATTGTACGACTGATAGACATCAGACTCTCCCATGGTTGGCTGCAGTCAGATTACTGGTTGGCCCTTATCTCTTCTCCAACGGCGGCACGCCGAGTGGTTAAAGCGTCCCAGCGCCGCTGAAGATCTTTGAGATCGTCATCCTGGTGCTTGTGACAGGTCTGGCAGGAGTTGGGAATCTTGGTCTCAAGGGTATCCCTGGGCAGCAGCGCCGTAAACACATGGCTGCGAATATCACCAGATTCAGCACTCTTGGCAATCCTGGGCATGTGGCAATTAGAGCAGTTACCGAAAGAGTGAACCGAATGGGCACCGACCTCGGCGACCTGCTCGTGGCAAGAGATGCAGAGTTTGTCACCTGCAACCTTTGTCTTGCCACGGAATGTGGGGTTGCCGAGCTGATGGACTACATGACAGGTCATACAGTCCACACCGCTGTCAGCATGTTTTGACGACTTCCAGTCGATGTACTGCTGATGGTGACCTTTGGATAAGCCCGTGCTATAGAGGTGTTTATCACCGAGTTCTATAGACTTGTAGTAGCTCTCTAGCGCTTTGCCCGGCCTGTATCCAACAGGCCAGCCTGCTCCCTCGTACTTGGTTGACTTGCCGCGGTTATGGCATGAACCACAGATCTGTACAGCGACTCCACCCGTCAGCTTGCTTGGGTTGACGATGGTACTGCGTTTTTTGAAGGTCTCGGTAGCAGGCAGGGCAGCATGGTGTGAACCGGGACCATGACACGCCTCGCAGCCGACCCCTGGCTCAAGGAAGGTTTCTTTTTCCAGATCGACGCCGGTTGCATGGCAGCCACCACACTTCTTCAGCCAGGGGCGTTTGTCCCAGTCATGGTCGTGGTAGTTGACCCAGCGGCCGGTATCAATGTTAAATTGTGTCGGTGCAATGTAGTAGGTACCATCTTTCTTAACCAGGTAACGCTGTTTCCACTGGCTGCCAATGGTATATTTGACATCTTCAAGTTTGGGAAAATAGATCTGATCAAGTGGTGTTTTGAGCTTTCCTTCGATCTTCTTGAAGTCTGCCTTCATAGTCTCTTGATCCAGATCGACAACGATCACATCTTCGTTTTTTGATGCATCCTGCAACATCTTGCTGTGCAGTGTTCTCTTCCAGGCGTCATAGTGTTCAAGATGACAGGTTTTGCACACGTCCGATCCAATGTAGGTTTTGGGCTCCGACAGGAGTTTCTTCGAATCTATCGTCTGTGCGACAGTTGATTGAAACCAGAAAATTGAAAGTGATGCAAATAGAAAGACAGATCTAGACAAGATTGTCATCATTTTATCCCCCACCTTGAAAGTTATTATTATAATTGGCTGAAAAAATCAGAAGATACTTTAAATAACTTAGAACTTTACAAATCTATATTTTTATATTTTTTAAACTATTACACTTAATTTATATCATAGTAATTACTAGTTCAATATCATAAAACCCTACTAATTTTAGGGTTTTCCATATTTATTTATTTACTTGATTACCTACAAAGCTCCGCCAAATGGAGGAATTTAAAATAAAATATATTCAATGAGTTACAAATGTAAAAATCAAATGATAACTAAATTTTGACCAAATAAACAAAAATTATCAATAAGTTCCTACAAGCTTGAGTGTAACAAAATCTTATTTTCCATCATTACTAGGTTTGAGAACTATTACTCCTTGACAGAATGGCGGAGCTTTGTGGGTAATCAGGTAATAGTATGTCTAATCTAATATGTATTAGTTGTAATGCTTTTGGTAGCCATGTCATTGTCCATTATTTGTCCAAAGCACAATAGTTTTAAATTACTGCTTTTTTTATTGAATACAAATCATGTTATAAAATACAAATCCTTGAGTCGAGCGTTTTTACTCTGTGTAAATAATATTGTCAATTTTCAGCCTGTTGATTGATCCTGAAAATTCATCTATAAAAATTTCCACTTTCTAAATACACAAAGTATATAAGAAATCGCTAATTATTCCGCTAAAGGTCATTTTCGACTTGATTAAAAGATTATCAACCTGAGAATTTGAAACCAAATACAATTTTTTCTAATTCATGAAATTTCTGTTATGTAGAACCAATAAATACATAAGGAAATGCTAATTATTCCGCTAAGTCGGAGAAGCAGCAATACACTGATATATGAATCTACTTTATGTTATATACATACGAGTATTTTATTGTCTATTGATAGGAGTCATCTCTATTTTTATCCCAAGATGTTATATTTTAATTTGATTAGTATAATTCATATGTTTAGTAACCATAGAGGGCATAGAAATGATTTTACGTCCATTTTTACATTCAACCTCTTAATTAAAACCCATGGTTTCTCATAGAGTGTTCGAAATCATTCAGAGCCATGACAAGTTTTTTTTCACAAACATTGAAAACGTAAGAGCAATTTGGGCAGGGAAAACTACAGTTATCCTTAAACCAAGCCAGAGACTCTTTAACCTCCTTGCCACAGCTACTACAAGCAATGGTGAAATAAATTTCATCTGGCTTAAACATTGCGAGCTCTCCTCGGTTTTGTAATTGGTTTATATAAGTAATTTAATTAAATTGAACCTGATATCTACTTAATTTTTATTCTAATCTTTTATTATGTCTATACAGGATAACTCTATATCAGAAAATAAATTGATATTTATCAACTAAACATTTTGTTCTCTACTTCTTTATTGATATCGGATAGCAACAAAAAAAACTGCATAATGGAGGCTGGGGAAAAGTAACATATCAGAGGTGGTGTAATGTCAGCCCTTTAGTGTATGCTTCATGCAAACAGATAAAACAAAATGAGTAATAAATGGCAGGGACTACACGTAAAAATATAAGACTCACTGATTATTATGGTACACCTTCATGGTGCGTTGAAAAGTTAAAA
>WTAX01000227.1 GCA_013139395.1 Gammaproteobacteria bacterium
CAGGGGTGACCTCAGGCTCTGTGAATTTAATTGAAAAAAAAGCACAGGTTATTGGGGGCAATCCCAGTGATGTAGTCAATGCAATTATTGATCATGGTTATAATGCTCACCTTATTGAACAACAAACTGTAAGTAATACTTATCAATTCAACATTGAAGTACAATTTAAAGATAAAGTTTCTCAGCTTTTAAGTAATCTTACTGGCGTTTCTGATATTGTTTTTACTGAATCTGAAACTAAGGATGTTTTTCAGTTACAAATTAACTCACAGCAACACCCCGCGTCATTATTAGTTGCTTTTCAAAATGAGGGAATAAAAGCATCACTTAATGAGCAATATGAAGACCCTTATCTTGAACAGTCTCGACAAACACAGATTGAAATAAAGAAATCCTGGCATCGTGCAATTTTTGCAGGTGCTGTTGGTGCAGGTTTAATGTTTTTTGTGCATATGGGGATTTTTCCAAAATTAAGTACAAATACTCAATTTTATGGGATCAGTTCACAACTGTTTTGGTTTTTTATTGCTCTTATTTGTTTGTTCACCATGTGGTTTAGTGGACGCAACTATTATATTAATGCGGTAAAACAGGCCAGGCATTTATCTTCTAATATGGATACCTTAGTCGCTTTAGGTACTTCTGCTGCGTGGTTGTCCTCTATCATGATTATTATTGATCCTGAATTTATTCCTGGCGGAGGACATTTATACCTGGATGCTGCCGTCATTATTTTAGCTTTTCTTCAATTTGGACATGCACTGGAAGTCAAGGCCAAACGTACAACCAGTGAAGCCATTGCAAGTATTGTTGAGCTTGCACCCAAGATGACGATTGTTGTTTATAATAATGTTGAAGTAGAATTACCCGTATCATTTTTACAAATTGGTGACATGATAAAAGTAAGACCAGGTGAGCGTATTCCTATTGATGGTCAGATAGTTGAAGGCCGCTCTTCAGTTGATGAATCAATGTTGACTGGTGAACCGGTCCCTGTAGCAAAAGGGATCACTGATAATGTCACCGGCGGTACAATTAATAAATCAGGCAGTTTCATTTTTGAAGTCAAAAAAATGGGTGATGATACTACTTTATCTCATATTATTAAGCTGGTTAAACAAGCACAAATGTCTAAACCGGAAATTGGTCGGCTGGTTGATAAAATTGCATCGGTATTTGTACCAATTGTCATTGCCATTGCCATTATCAGCTTTATAAGCTGGTTTTATTTAGGGCCAGCTCCGCAACTGGCTTATGCCTTAACAGCAGGAATTGCTGTATTAGTTATTGCATGTCCCTGTGCGTTAGGCCTGGCAACCCCCATAGCAATTATGATGGGAACCAGTAAGGCCGCACAATATAATATTTTAATTAAAAACAGTGATGCATTACAGACGGCAAGTCATTTAACTCATTTAGTTGTAGATAAAACAGGCACGTTAACTCAGGGTAGACCAGTAGTAACAAATATTATTGTTAATCAAGAAGGGGATACTGATGAATCGATAGATGAAGATCGCATATTACAACTTTCAGCCAGTTTAGAACATAACTCTGAACATCCTCTGGCTGATGCGATTCTCACAGCAGCCAAAGAAAAAAAGCAATCACTTTTGAAAACGGCTAATTTTCTGGCTGTTGAAGCACGAGGTGTGCAAGCTCTTATAGATGATAAAAAAGTGCTTTTAGGCAATCAATCTTTTATGCAGGAAAATAATATTTTACTTCCAACTAAAATGCTTCAACAATCAGAACAATTAGCTGAGTCTTCCGCAACACCAATATGGCTTGCTCAAAGTGGTACTTTAATCGGTTTATTGGGTTTAAAAGATCCTGTTCGGGAATCTTCTTTAACTGCTATTAATAATCTAAAAAAACAAAACATTACTATTGTTATGTGTACTGGTGATAGCCATAAAACGGCTTTAGCGGTCGCTAGAGAATTACAGATTGATGAAATTAACAGTGAAGTAACACCTGCAGACAAACTCAAGGTTATCCAAAAACTTCAAGCAAAAGGATTTAAAGTAGGCATGGTAGGAGATGGTGTTAATGACGCACCGGCACTGGCCCAGGCTGATACAGGCTTTGCTATTGGTAGTGGTACCGATGTTGCTATTGAAAATGCAGATATTACTCTGGCTGGTAATTCATTAAGCAATGTACATTCTGCAATTGCTATCTCAACAGCAACAATAAAAAACATCAAACAGAATTTATTTGGTGCATTTATATTCAATATTATTGGTATTCCCTTAGCCGCAGGGGTATTTTACCCCATCACAGGATGGCTGCTTGCACCTGCTTTTGCCAGTGCAGCCATGGCTATGTCATCAGTCACTGTAGTGACAAATGCTAATCGCTTGCGATTTTTTAAACCCTAGGGGAAACGTGCAAGATGTCGATTTGATACTTGGGTTACAAGGTTTCACGGCAAAACTGGCTCAGAATATTGAATATTACCGGATGTAGGGATAGTCATGGATATCACTAAAAAATCTTATCTCTGGACCGGCCAGCAAACGTGTCAT
>WTAX01000467.1 GCA_013139395.1 Gammaproteobacteria bacterium
AGAAATTTTGTCTTTGTTCAGGTTGCTTTTTCTTTTATCTTTTCTGAACGCTTAACCCTGAACGCTAATACCTTTAAGGCACTTTTACTTTGACCAGCTCTTTACCATCAGGGTCAGTCGCATGCACAGCACAAGCAATACAGGGATCAAAGCTACGGATGGTACGTAAAATCTCAATGGGTTGTTTGACATCATGTAATTGGTGGTTATCCTGCAAAGCTGCTTCATAAGCACCTGCCTGCCCTTGCTGATCGCGAGGCCCGGCATTCCAGGTGCTGGGCACGACAGCCTGATAGTTGGCAATTTTTTCATCTTCAATCACAATCCAGTGCCCTAACGCACCACGAGGAGCTTCCATAAAGCCGACGCCCTGTGCCTTTTTGGGCCAGCTGGAAGGTTCCCATAATTGTTCATTAAATGTTTTGGTATCACCCAGTTTAATATTCGTTATTAACTGGTCATACATACCCTGCATAGCGTCAACAATGATCTTAGTCTCCAGTGTTCTTGCCGCAGTACGTCCCAGGGTAGAAAACAATGCTTCAACGGGTATATCCAGTTTATTCAAGGTCATAGTCACTAATTCACGCGTTTGCTCATGACCTTTAGCATAGAGCATTAAGACTCTGGCCAGCGGCCCGACTTCCATAGGCATGCCCTTCCAGCGGGGAGACTTAATCCATGAATAACTTTTATCCACATCAAGCTGTTTATAGGGTGGTTTTGGCCCGCTATAATTTAACTCAGTTTCACCGTCATAGGGATGCAGTCCCTGGTCTTTACCACCACTGAAGTCATACCATGAGTGACTCACATATTCCTGAATTTCTTCACTATTATTTAAGTCCAGTGGATGTACTGTTGATATGTCACGATTAAGAATAATACCTGAAGGTAAAAAGAAACTATCCGGATCAGCCATTGTTGTGCCGGGCAAGTCACCATAGCATAAAAAATTGCCCAGCCCTTCTCCTCTTTTGAACCAGTCTTTATAAAATGAGGCAATGGCCAGAGTATCCGGTACATAGACTTGATCAACAAAAGTCTTCATGTCATTAATAACATCTTGTATCTGAGACAATTTTTTAATATTAATGGCTGAGTCTGAATTTAAATCAATGGCCGAAGCAACACCTCCGACCAGAAAATTAGGATGCGGATTTTTACCGCCGAAAATCGTATGCAGTTTCACTGCATTACGCTGCCAGGTCAAGGCTTCAAGATAATGAGACACCGCCATAAGATTCGCTTCTGGAGGTAATTTATAGGCAGGATGCCCCCAATAGGCATTAGAAAAAATACCTAACTGACCACCTTCAACAAAGGTTTTTAATTTCTTTTTCATATCAGCAAAGTAACCCGGTGACGACTTAGGCCATTTACTGATACTCTGTGCTAATTCTGATGTCGCTTTGGGATCGGCATTCAGGGCAGAAACGACATCAACCCAATCCAGGGCATGCAGATGATAGAAATGCATCACATGATCATGAGCATATTGTGCCATAATCATCAGATTTCGAATCAGTTGTGCATTAGGCGGAATGGAATAATCAAGTGCATTTTCTACGGCACGTACCGAAGCGATACCATGAACCAGAGTACAAACGCCGCAGATACGTTGTGTAAAGGCCCAGGCGTCTCTCGGATCACGACCTTTAAGAATTGTTTCAATACCTCTGACCATCGTACCGGCAGAATATGCCTGTGCAATTTTATCACCATCCATTTGTGCTTCAATGCGCAGATGACCTTCTATTCTTGTGATGGGATCAACGACAACTCGTTCACTCATTTTTTTTACTCCCTATCCTCTAGTAAATGCTCCGAAATTAATTCCGTCAAACCAATAACCGGCATATCCATATTATTTTCTTCCAGCCCTTCTTCCAGTACCAAACGACAATTAGCACAGGCTGTTACCATGACCTCAACATTAACTTCTTCGAGTTGGATTTTTTTACGGTTAAACACTTTCAGGCGCAGCTCATCAGCACGCTCATTAGCACTGACGCCGCCACCACCGCCACAACACCAGTTCATATTGCCGTGCTCACTCATTTCTACAAAATTAGAGCTGACACTATTAAGCAAACGTCTGGGTTGAGCTTCAACTCCACCCTTGCGAACTATCTGACAAGGATCGTGAAATGTGAGTTTTTTAGCAAGTTTACCGGCTGTTTTCAGCCGACCGCTTTGCTGTAATTCATCCAGTAATTCTAAAATATGAATGACTTTAAAAGGGTATGGCCGACCAATAAGATTAGGACCTTCCCAACGAATAGCCGTATAGGCATGACCGCATTCAGGACTAATAACAGTTTTCACTTTTAATTTTTCAGCAGCATCTACCACACGCTGGACCAGCTCACGGGCAATATCACTACTGCCGATCTGAATGCCTGAATTAGTTGCTTCAAAGGCTTCAGAGGAAATAGTCCAGGTGACATTCGCCTGCTTAAATATTTTCGCCAGTGATTCTATGTATTCCGGGAAATTAATAATCTCCATTGATGATAATAGCGCCATATAGTCAGCACCTTCAACATCAATCGGTATGGTCAGCCCTGTATCCTTTTCTATATGTTTTATTTGTGCTGAAAGCGCTTTTAAACGAACACCCATAGGGCTGCCGATTTTAACCGCACGGGTACTCGCACCAACTAAACCTTCCGGTGCATGATCAGAGGCCACCAGGCCTTCTCGCACCTTGCGTATCATGCCGGTAATATCATTACCCACCGGACATACCATTGAGCAGCGACCACATAAGGTACAGCCATCATAAATCAATGTTTCCCATTCACTGAGCATTTCATCTGTGACCGGCTTGCTCAGACCTAAAGCTTTTTTGAGTTTTCCAAATAAAGTGTATTCACTTTCCCAGACTCTGCGCAGCGGTTCCACTTTATTGATGGGTGTGTATTTTGGATCATTGGTTTCTGTATAAAACAAACAGGCTTCAGCACATAAGCCGCAATGAACACAGCTGCTGAAAAATGCCGCTGTGGGCCCATCTATTTGTTCTTTTAAGGCATTGATACCTTGTTCTAAATTGAGCTTACTCATGATTCAATCCCCTTACGCCCCATCATTGCACCGGTATACCAACGTGCAATAAATAAAGTAAAGGCATGCATCAGTTTGCTGAAGGGGAAAACAATCAGCAAAATTTCAACACTGAGAATATGCAATCCAAGTGCTAACGGATAAGGTGCTATCATTCGATGAAAGGCAATATAACCGGTGATAAGCGGCAAAAATGTCACCAGCCACACCAGATAATCTTCATAGGTCGTTAAAAACTTCATTACCGGATGAGTCATACGATGCCATAACATTGCCAACATCGATACTATTGCCACCACCGCAAATGCATCCACCAGTGGTGTCGCTAATCCAGGCCATTGCAAACCCAGAATCGCTTTAATTAATTCGATATGGGGGACAAAAAACAGCAGGACGACCAAAAAAGCAATATGCCAGATATAGCCCACAACAATGACAAATGGTGCTCGCTTAAAAGTTCCTTTATCAACGACCGAACGACTGATAATATTTTTTAAGCCCCCTTTCCATTCAGTGCCGCGAGGCTCAGAGTAATCTGTTTTTCTTCCCAGTAATAAAATTTCCAATAGTCTCACCAGCACACCGACAATAAAAATACTCACAGCAATAGTAAATGCACTTCCTTTTGTCCACATGAGGAAGTCATTGGCATTGCTAAAGAATTCCATAGTTTATCTCTCCTGTCTTCTTTGCCATTTTTATTTATTGTTTAAAGTTTATTACTTCTTGTTTATTGCTTCTTGTTTAAAGAGAAGTCATCCACTGAAACTTCAGTGTGTTCAGCTGCGGACTCCGCCTTTATTTTTTGATTGGCATAACCGGCTGCTGCACCCAGAACAACACCAGCTGCAACCGCATAACCAGCAGCTTTAGCATAATCACCATCAGGAATTGACAAGGCCTGATAAAAACTCCCTGCATCCCAAAAATTCGGCTCAGAGCAACCCAGACAACCATGGCCTGATTCTACCGGCCAGCTGGTTTGCTGATTCCATTTCAATGTAGCACAGGCATTATAAGTCATGGGGCCTTTACATCCTAAACGATAGAGACACCAGCCTTTTTTTGCCCCTTCATCATCAAAGGTTTCGGCAAACAGACCTTTATCGTAAAACGGGCGACGATAACAACGATCATGAATACTCTGACCATAGAATACTTTGGGTCGTCCCAGATCATCTAATTCCGGAATACTGCCGAAAGTAAGATAATGTGCCAGAACTCCGCTGATCACCGTGGGTATTGGTGGACAACCGGGAACATTAATCACCGGCTTATCTTTAATCAATGAGCTTGCTGAAACTGCGCCGGTAGGATTGGGGTCAGCATGGGGCAAACCACCATAAGCAGCACAGGTGCCCACGGCAATCACTGCCGCCGCACCTGCCACTGTCTCATTGAGCATATCAAGATTACTGATACCGGCAATGGTTGAGTAACCGGGATCGGCCAGAGGAATGGAACCATCAACTACCACCAGATATTTTCCATAATTATCTTTCATTGCCTGTTCCCGGGCATGTTCTGCGGCTTCACCTGATGCGGCCTGTAAGGTATGATGATAATCCAGTGAGATATGATCAAAAATAAGTCCTTCGATTGTTGGACTATGTGAACGGGTTAATGATTCTGTACAACCGGTACATTCCTGAAAGGAAAGCCAGATCACTGAGGGTCTCTTAGCTGATTCCAATGCCTTAGCAACTGTTGGTATCATTGCCGGAGGCAAGGCCATGAGTGACGTTAAGGCAGTACAATATTTTAGAAAACCACGCCGGGAGATCCCCTGCTGCTGCAGCATTTCATAAAGCGTTTGTTTAGTCATTATCCTGATCCTTAGTTGCTTATTGGTTCAAGGTCCTATTTGTCATCGCTCAAGGCTGTTTGTCATCGCTCAAGGCTGTTTGTAATCGCTCAAGGCTGTTCTTAATATCTTCTTTTTGTGAAAAAACTATCTCTGGCAGATAGGTAATTTCTATTAGTTTGGCAATCTGTTCATCTTCCTGATTATAGTGATTAACCAGCCAGACACCACTAAATTGTGTTTCAATAAATGTACTTTTACCCAGGGTATTTAATTCAATAAACACTTCACCTTTACCAAGGTAACTTGCTAATTTTTGTTCTTCTCCTGATGACCAGGGCATGGCTCGTAAATCAATACTATGCACCTTCTTATGTTCAAGAAGCTGCTGCAGCGCATATTGAATTTCAGATATAATACTCAGTAAATTCCCGGTTTCATATTCGGGTGTTTCTACTTGTACTTTTATACCAGCCAATGATTCACCATTCATTAGCTATCTCCCGTTCTGCCTTCCATTTGATTTACATTTTTATAAGAAGGATGCCAAATTGGTTTGAGGCAGCCCCATTGTTCCAAAATAAGGCTAGCTTGTGTTGCAGCATAGGCTAACGATTTTTGAGCACTTTGACTAAGATGACTGCCCCAGTCAATGATCTCTGGCTGAATTCCAACTAAGGCACGCTTATGGGGTAATTGCTCGGTAAGCCTGCTCATATCAAGTAAATCCTGAAGTGAAACTTCATGAACACTTTTTCCGGGCTGAGATAGAAATTTATCCATAGCCTGATCTTGCAGACAATAAACACTACCGGGTGCCTGTTTTAAATTCACCGCATCCAACACCAGCAATTCCTGATCAGCTTGTATATTTGCAAGCAAATCAAAACTGAGTGTACCACCATCAAGCATCTCAATATTATAATCTGATTCCCAGTGTGGATTTTCAGCTTTGAGGTAGTTAAGTAAATGAATACCAATTCCTTCATCTTTAAGCAGGGTATTGCCAATACCAAGAATCACTGCCATATCACTTTCCCCCTGGAAAGTCGTTATTATATTAATAAACACTTATGAATTACATTGTCTATATTAAATATAGACTTTTTCTATCTTTTGGCAAGCCTATTACAGGTGATTTTTTATGTTTATATGATCCAGCTCAATTTTTTTTTCATTTTATTTTTCATTTTGTTTTATACTTAGCTTATAAATACGTAACTACTCAGCGTATTGTTTTCAAAAAACCTATGGTCACAGTGGTCATTAAGAAATATACGCTGAATAGTTACATAAAGACTTTCATAAAATTATAAACGAGGCTTCTATGTGTCTTGGAATTCCAATGAAAATACTGGCAATTGATCAGTTTATGGCTCGCTGTGAGGCCAAGGGTATTGAACGTGATGTCAGCTTATTTATGTTACAGGATGAGCCTGCAGAAGTCGGTGATTATGTGGTCGTACATGTCGGCTATGCCATTCAAAAAATGTCTGAAACTGAGGCTATAAGTGCCTGGCAGGTTTATGATGAAATGCTGCTCAGCTTAGATGAGCAAACTCAGGTAGATTAAAGCAATGCATGAATTATCGGTTTGTCAGAGCATCATCACTCAGGTTACTCAAATTGCCCATGAAAATGATGCGCTGGCAGTGACTAAGGTCATTGTGCAAATTGGCCCCTTGTCAGGCATTGAGGCGCCGTTATTAGAACATGCTTTCCCCATTGCCAGTGCGGGGAGCATTGCTCAGGATGCTGTTTTAGAAACACAAACACTTGCCATCAGGGTACGCTGTAATATTTGCGGCAATGAGAATGAAGCACCTGTCAATAAATTACTATGCAGTGCCTGTGGTTCCTGGCAAACGAGTCTGTTAAGTGGTGATGAAATGTTGTTAAAATCAATTGAACTGGAAAAATCAGAGGAGCAAGCTCATGTGTGATACCTGTGGATGCAATGTCACCGATGCAAACCGTAATCTTATTGAAGCTGGCGGCAAGCATGCAAAAACCGAAGCAGGCAATGAAGCAGTTGAAGTGTTACAAAACCTTCTGCACGAAAATAATCATCGCGCCGCACATAACCGTGAACATTTTGACAAACATCAGGTATTAGCCATTAATCTGATGTCTTCACCCGGCTCTGGCAAAACAGCCTTGCTCGAAGCCACGATTGATGCCTTAAAAAACAGCTCTGAAGCATTATCCATCGCTGTCATTGAAGGTGATTTAGAAACCGAAAATGATGCTCAGCGAATTCGAGATAAGCATATCCCTGCCATACAAATAACCACCGGCAGTGCCTGTCATCTGGATGCCTATATTGTGCATGATGCCCTGCATGAATTATCATTAGAAGGTCTGGATATTGTCTTTATCGAAAATGTCGGCAATCTGGTTTGTCCTGCAAGTTTTGATCTGGGACACCATCTCAATGTCACCCTGCTTTCGGTCACCGAAGGTGATGATAAACCAGCAAAATATCCCGTTATGTTTCGTGCCTCAAATTTAATACTATTAACCAAGTCTGATTTATTAGCAGTACTGGATGACTTTGATGTCACCAAGGCAGAAGAAAACATTAGAAATCTAGCCAACCCCGCACCTGTTTTTCAGCTTTCTGCCCGCAAAAACTCAGTTCTTGAAGATCATGGTATGGAAGCATGGATTAACTGGCTAAAACAACAAATACAACATTATAAGAGCCACCTTGAATCAGGTGAAACAGTCTTACCTAAAATTCAAACAGAAGGACAAACATTACATGAAGCTCGCGTTGTTTGATCGGCAGTAACTCAATACAAAATAGGGCTAATTTGAAGCAATCACTAAAAGGAATTAAAAATGAATAATAAGCCAAATAAGATAACTTCTCCATTGTTTATATTTCTTACTATTATTGCTCTTTTATTTTCAGTTTATGGTGCTGTTATAATGACTGAAACAGGACAGGCAAATAATGTCAATCGTAGCTGGGTAATATTTTATTACCAATATAATTGGCTGTTTGCTTTAATCTCACTGCTATCATTAGCCATACTTATTGGGCTTAATGAACAATATAAACTCTGGAAAAAAAGTTTTCTGGTGCTATGCTCATTTATTGTCGTTGGAGGCTTATTAGTTGCAAATTTAATGGTGCCTATGATGTTCCCGGACAGACAGCATGATGCTTTATATATTTCTATTTCTGAAGCAGATAAATTACTTAAGGAGAAAGAAAGAATTTATGCTGTTGCAATAAATGGTGATGCCGTCGCTTATCCACGTC
>WTAX01000512.1 GCA_013139395.1 Gammaproteobacteria bacterium
CCGCAAAGTGGTTCAAATAGCGAAGGTCAGGGTTCACTAGGCCGGGGTTTTGATGATTTTAGTGGTTTTAAAACCTACCAACCCGGTGAATCCTTGAAACACATTCACTGGAAAGCTTATGCTCGTGAACAGGGACTTTTAAGCAAAACCTTTTCCGGTGCTAATAATCATGAATATTGGTTAAACTGGAATGAACTTAGCGGTGATATTGAACAACGGCTGAGTCAATTATGCCGTTTAATTATTGATGCTGAAACACAAGGTGATCGATATGGTCTGGTGTTACCTGATAAAACAATTAATATCTCTCAGGGTGAGGCACATCAGCATCTGTGCCTCAAAGTCTTAGCACTATATCCGGCAAAAAAAAGTCAGGCAAAAAAATGATGAAGTCTTTATCTTTGACATTTAAAAATATGATTCATCATTCATCACCCTTTCATTTTAATATTAATCATTTTATCAATAGTGTTCATACTCTGTTGCCCATTGTTCTTTTTGTTGTTTTATTGCCTCATTTAATCACCATATCTCCTATTATTTCTCTTTATATTGTGGCTATTTTAATCTGGTTTACTTTACATACTCTGGGTATTATTCCTCTACCAGGACGCTTAATTCGGTTTTTTCTGGTGTTGACTGCACTGGCTATTTTAGTGATGAATTATGGCTTGTTATTTTCTCAAAAAGCTTCCTTAAGTCTGCTAGCCATTATGGTGTGTTTAAAATTATTAGAAATTCACAATGAACTGGATAGACGTAATATTTTTCTGGTTTTATTTTTGGGTTATTTTATTTTAATTACGCATTTTTTACGTTCACAAGATGTTCTTCTCAGCCTGTTTACCTTTCTAAATTGTATTGTTTTAACCCTTATGCTCAGCACCTTTAATCGCAAGCCGCAAAATGCATTGCCATTTACCGATAATCTTCGCTTAATTACTCGCCTGTTTATAAAGGCACTGCCCATCGCCATTATTCTTTTTTTATTTTTCCCCCGTATTCCCGGGCCACTTTGGAGTTTACCTGAAGACGGACAATCCAGTAAAACAGGTTTATCTGATAAAATGTATCCCGGCAGTGTCAGTGAATTAGTGGATTCAGATGAAATTGCCTTTCGAGTTGATTTTCACAATTTAATTCCTGCTGCTGACAAACTCTATTGGCGTGGTCCGGTATTAAGTGAGACTGATGGTTTTTTATGGACACAAAAAAAACAGCAGCCATTAAAAAAACCATTTTCACAAGTCATCAAAAACAGCAGTAATCCTGTTTCGTATACCATTACTCTGGAACCTCATCAGCAAAAATGGCTTTTTGCTCTTGAAATGCCTGCTAAAATACAGGGTGATACCATAGAAGGATTTTATTTCAACACTGATTTACAGCTATTGAATAAGAATAATATTCATCAACTGACACAATACCGTGTCACTTCCATGACACAGTTTTTTCTTGATCAGGTAACTAAAAATGAACTCAAATCAGCACTTAAATTTCCACCGTCAAGTAACCCAAGAACTCATGAATTAGGCAGGCAGTGGCAAACTGCTTTGAGCGATCACAAACAGATTGTTTTAACTGGCTTAAATTATTTTAAAGATCAGCCCTTCTATTACACAAAAAAACCTGATGTCATGGTTGATAATCCCAGTGATCAATTTTTATTTGATAAACAACGCGGCTTTTGTGAACATTATGCCAGCAGCTTTGTCTTATTAATGCGTGCTGCCGGTGTTCCCGCACGAGTGGTCACCGGTTATCAGGGCATTGAAAAAAATGATGTCGGTAATTATTATATTGTCCGTCAATCCAATGCTCATGCCTGGGCTGAGGTTTGGCTGGAGGGTAATGGCTGGTTTAGAGTTGATCCGACAGCAATGATCCCGGCCGAACGCATTGAAGCAGATATTTTCCAGACCAATCTGGAGCGTCTGAGTTTTTCTTCTCTCAACCTGGATAATTTACCTAATTTAACAGCACAACAAAAAACAGCTGTTTATAATTTTTATAAACAACTCAGGCAATCCATTGATCATATAAAACACTCCTGGAATAACTGGATTTTAGGTTATGATAAAACCAAGCAAGGTCTATTGTTAAAGCTGATGGGTTTAACTGCCAATTGGCAAACACTCATTTTTTTACTTATGGCAGGCATGATCTCTTTGGTCATTATATTTCAGTTAATCCATTTTTATCAGCACTATAAAAACACCGATAAAGTCTATCGTCATTATTTAAAATTTATTAAAAAATTAAATCAGGCCGGTATGTCGCTGCAGATAAGTGAAGGCCCTGAGGCTGTTAAACAGCAGGCAATTAAAAAGTTTCCTGAAAAAGCACCATTAATTCAATCGATTATTAATGACTATATTCAGATCCGATATGGCAGTGTAAATAATAAACAATTGATAGAGCAGTTTCTCAAAACAATTCAACACTATAAGGCTTAGTTAATTGAGCAGCACAATACAACGACTTACTAAGAATAAGTTAATCACTCCACCCAAATTCTTAGCCAATGCTATTCAAATGGAAGTGATCATGGGTTCTATTGCTTATGGCGTATCCTCCGATAGTTCTGATATGGATATTTATGGTTTTTGCATTCCAAATCGTGGAGATGTTTTTCCTCATACCATAGGTGAAATACCCGGCTTTGGTACGCCTGTTAAAAAATTTGAACAATATCAGGAGCATCATATTATTGATCCTTCAGCCATGGGTGGTAAAGGTCAGGAATATGATTTTACTATTTATTCCATTGTTAAATATTTTCAGCTGTGTATGGAAAATAATCCTAATATGATTGACTCTCTTTTTGTACCCAGACGCTGTATTTTGTATTCCACTCAGGTAGGTGAGATGGTTAGAGAAAATCGCAAACTATTTTTACACAAAGGTGCCTGGCATAAATTCAAAGGTTATAGTTATGCCCAGTTACATAAGGCAGAACATTCTGTACCACAGGCCGGTACTGCTCGTAGAGCTGATTATGATAAACATGGTTACTCCACTAAATTTGCTTATCATGTGGTGCGACTGATTTCTGAAATTGAAATGATCCTTATTGAAGGTGATCTGGACCTAACCAGAAACCGTGAACAATTAAAAGCAATTCGTCGAGGTGAATGGAGTAAGGAACAATTACGAGAATTTTTTAATCTCAAAGAAAAACAATTAGAGGCCTTGTATATTTCTAGTACTTTACCACAAAAACCTGATGAAAATGCCATCAGGCAATTACTGCTCAATTGTCTTGAACATCATTATGGCTCCTTAGAAGGCTGTATTTCTGCTGATAAAGATAAAGGCACTGAAGCCATTAGAAAACTGGAAGCCATCTCAAATATCATTAACCGTTAAGGTTTATTATGCTATCCTCCATACCTATTAATTATTTAATGGATGCCTAATGCATAATCTTCTATCTGTTTTTTTTATTATTTTCACCTTCTTTCTTACTGGCTGTACTGCCACTCAGTTTGGGGTACCCGAAGAACAATGGCTGCAAATGAATGATGAACAAAAGCAACTTGCAATCAGCGGTTATAATCAACGTCAACTGCTAGCAGAGCAGCGCCGTCTGGAACGAGCGAAAGCTGATGCACTCATTCAACAACAGCAAAAAGCATTACAAGAAAAAAAGGAACAACGACAACAAGCACGAATTAATAGAATACGAAATGGCGCTGGTGATTTAGGTGATCTTATCCGTGTTAGTATTTTATCCTGTCAGGCAAAGCTCCATAATAAATATCGTCAGATTAACCCTGTATCGATAAAACTGGCAGATGGCGAACACCGAGAAATTAAGATTAATAGTGTTACTCACAAAGATCGATCCTATAGCGCAAGTTTACCTGTTAAATATAATGAGGGTCTGGTCACTATTAGTGGTCAATCATCCGGGAAAAAAAGTATTAAACTGGCTTATGAACAAAGCTGGCTAAAAGGACATCGATATCATAAGCTTTCTGCCAAGGGAGCAGTGAAACTCAAAGAGTGTGAAATTGCCATATCAGTCATTCCATCATCCTCATTCTCTATTCGCTCAAGATACTATGACTAAATAACTGCTCCTAAATGGTATACACGGAGCATCAGAACCTGTCATTTATTATTTGGTGATTTTATGTCAATATGAGCCCAATAATGAATGACAGGTTCTGATGCGAATAATAAATGAACAATGCTCACGTATTGGAACACTTATTTAGATAATAGCGCACAATAGAAAAAGCGACCCTAAGGTCGCTGAAATCTATAAAAAATAAATCAATAGAGGAAGTATTTTTAAATACTCAACTTACATGGTTTCTCTACCAGGTCCAAGAAGAGGGCATAAAAAATACTTGTCTTCTGAATCCATTTCTTCATTCATATTTAAGTCAATCCACCAGCGACCACCTAGATGCCCTACTTCACCAGGTCCAAATTCTGTAGACAAGCCATTCATTCCTGGAACTAACTCCTGAAAATCACCTTGTTGAGGTAAGTCAGCCAAAACAATTGAGTCATAATATAAACCTTGTGAAGTAACATAAACTACTGGTGAATCTGGACTTCCACGTCCTGATTTATTTTGTGATGCATAAGCTGCACTGGTCATTGTAATAGCAGAGCATAGTAATACTGCTGCACTCAGGGTTTTTACACTATTCATTTTAAATATCTCCGTTTGTAGTTTCTTTTTTTTAAAAGGAAAATATATTATTACCCTAAACATTCACACGCTTATCACCAATTAATCACTTTTTTATAACATGTCGCAAATATTACTGGAGAATATTTTTTAATAAATTATTAAGACAGTTCTATTTTTTAAACAGAGTCACAAATTGCTCATAACCCTGCTCAACTAATTGTTCTTTGGGGACAAATTTCAGGGAGGCAGAATTAATACAATATCTTAAACCGGTTGGTTCAGGACCATCTGAAAAAACATGTCCCAAATGAGAGTCAGCATTTTTGCTTCTCACTTCTGTACGGCTATAAAATAAATGTTTATCTGTTTTCTCAGTGAGTGAAGTATCTTCAATAGGACGGGTGAAACTGGGCCAGCCTGTTTTTGAATTGTATTTGTCTATTGAGCTGAATAATGCTTCACCGGAAACGATGTCAACGTAGATACCTGATTTTTTATTATCCCAATATTTATTTTGAAACGGACGTTCAGTGCCCTCTTCCTGAGTGACTTTGTATTGCAGGTCGGTGAGATTTTTTCTAAGCTCTTTGTCATCCGGTTTCATATAAATGCCTTTTACTACTTGTGTGTTTTTTGCATCATTTTCTGTGATAATGCTGTTTTTCATTGGTGAAGTTTTATGGCTTGATTTTCTTTTATGTAAATCATCACCCCAGACTTTTTCCAGATATTTATCACGCCCTGAATTGTAACGATAATACTTGTAGCGTATAGGGTTCTTTTTGTAATAATCCTGATGATACTCTTCAGCTTTGTAGAAACGCTCAAATGGTATGACTTCAGTTGCAATGCTTTTGCTATAACGGCCAGATTGAGACAATTCCCGGATAGATTGTTCAGCCAGAGCCTTTTCTTCTTTATTAGTGTAAAAAATCACCGAACGGTAATGTAAACCACGATCAGCAAAAGAACCTGTTGCATCAGTAGGATCGATTAAATGCCAGAGTTCAGTTAATAGCTCATTATAGCTGACTTTATTGGGATCACAGATGACTTCAACTGCTTCAACATGGCCGGTGCTTCCAGACGAAACCTGCCTATAGCCTGGATTTTTAACATGTCCACCACTATAGCCTGAAATCACTTCAATGATACCCTCTACTTTTTCATAGTTTACTTCCACACACCAGAAACAACCACCGGCGAAATAGGCTTTTTTATATTGCCCTTCGCCGGCATTATCACTATTTGACTCCGATATATTCTTCATCATACTATTTTCATTAGCAGCCAATACGCTCAGAGCAATAGTCATCAT
>WTAX01000490.1 GCA_013139395.1 Gammaproteobacteria bacterium
GCTGAATTACCATTGAACGGTCCGCCGCCAAAGTTGCTAAATGGGTTATTGCCAAATGGGCTATTACCAAAAGGACCACTGTTAGAACCACGGTTATAAGGGTTGTTATATGGGCCGCGATTATAGGGGTTGTTGTAAGGACCACGATTGTACGGAGCGTTGCTATAAGGATTACCATAAGCAGGGCGATTATTGTAAGGCATGCCATAAGGTGGTGGAGCACCAGGGCCTGAACGCATTGGAGCACCAGGACCTGAACGCATTGGAGCACCAGGACCTGAACGCATCGGAGCACCAGGACCTGAACGCATTGGAGCTGAAAAAGGGGCTTGCATTGGTACTGAGCGAGGGCGCCCATAAGGTGCTGAACCATAGCCTGGAGCACGAGGTGCAGCTTGTCTATGTGCAGGATAAGGCATTGGATAAGCTTGTGCTATTCTAACAGGTTGCGTATTTGAGACAGGTTTGGTAACTTGACTCACAGCAGTAGGTGATTGTAGTTGAATTTCCTGCAGGGCATTAGCGGGTGGAAACTCATAGTTATGGTTGCTGAAGCTATTTTGAGCGTTGACGACATTTTGCTGAGCGTTGACGCCACTTTGTTGAGCGTTGACGCCATTTTGTTGGGCGTTGACGACTCCCCCCAGAGCAGTAACAGCAATCACGACAGAAGTTAGTGTGACCTTAATAATTTTGAGGTTTTGTGAGAGCATTCGGTTTCTCCTTAGATCTGCTCATTTATAATATTCAACATAGTATAAACGTAATTTTAAAAGCCGTCCATCATTATTTGCTAATATAGTAAAGTATAGGGAATACGCCTAGTTATATGGTTGTTAACCTGATTTTGGGTATATTATGATGACTTACAAAAATAAATTTAATGAGGATTTTTTGTGTTTCTTGATTTTTTAAAAACTTCCCCGGTTCTGGATGAAGAATCAGTGCAATGGCAATTTGATTTGTATGAATGGGCTTTGCGTAATTTTAATGCGGATATTTTTTTCAATCAATCAATTCTGGTTGAGCCCACTAATCAGTATTTTCCCGGTGAGGCTAATAGCAGCGAAGAAATGGCGCAATTAATTTTTGATAAAGTCAAAGAATATGCCGGAGTAAAGCATTGGCCGTGCCGACTCACTACAGAGCAGAGTTGTGCTACACAACCAGCAAGAATCGTTGTTTCAGGCGCCTTGCGAAATATTGCGGGCATTGAGCCGGTGGCTGCAGCATATGAAGAGCGTTTACCCATCCTTTATGACTCACGGCAGGTAAAAAATCCGGAAGCTATTATTGCTACATTTGCACATACACTGGCTCATCATTTAGGCTCTATGGCACAAGATATGCCTCCAGGAGGGGAAGATAACTGGCCACACGCAATTGAAGTGCTGGCTGTTTTTCTTGGTTTTGGTTTAATGTTTGCCAATAGTGCTTTTGTCTATCGTAATGTGACTTGCGGCAGCTGTCAGCCAACCACAGTTAATCGTAATGCCTGGTTGTCTCAATATGATATTACCTATTCTTTGGCAATTTACTGTGTACTCAAAGATATACCGGCAAAAAATGCGAGCAGAAACATAAAAAAATCACTACGCTCTTATTTTAAAAAAGCCTATAAAGATGTTAAAAAACGGGAAGCAGAGCTGACAAAACTAAGAAATATAGAGTCAAAAGCACTGGCTTAACTTGTTTAAAGTGTTTGTTGTGTAACATGATAAAATCATTTTTTAACAATCCAGATCAAGAAAATAACATTTGCTTAATGATTTTGTTTTATTTGTTGTTATTTTTTATTATAGTTTGCACTTTAATCTAAGGTGCGAAGAAAATATCTATGAGTAATGATTCAAAATCGATTGGTATCCTGACTGCAGGCGGTGATTGTCAGGGACTTAATGCTGCAATTCGCGGCGTGGCAAAAGCAGCTATTAATCAATATAATATGGAAGTCATTGGTTTTCTGGATGGTTTTAGAGGACTGGCAGAAAATCGTTATGAACGTCTTGCCGGTGATAGTCTGTCCGGAATCCTGACCTTAGGCGGTACCATATTAGGCACTAGTCGTGACAAGCCGCATAAAATGTCAGTGGGTGATAAAGTCGTTGATACTATTGCTCAGGCTGAAGCCAATTACCATAAGTTACACCTTGATGCTCTGGTTTGTATCGGCGGCGGCGGCACACAAAAAAATGCCATACGTTTATTGAAAAAAACCGATATGAACATTATTACTCTCCCCAAGACCATTGATAATGATGTCTGGGGAACGGATGCCTGTTTTGGTTATGATACCGCTGTTGAAATTGCCACCGAAGCCATTGATCGGTTGCACTCAACTGCTTCAAGCCATCATCGTGTTATGGTGGTGGAAGTGATGGGGCATAATACCGGCTGGTTAACGGCCGCTTCAGGATTAGCTGGCGGAGCAGACGTGATCGTGATCCCTGAAATCCCTTATGATATTAATGTGATTAAAAAAGCACTGATCAGCAGAAACCGTAAAGGTAAGCGCTTTTCCATTGTTGCTGTGGCAGAAGGTGCTCGTCCTAAAGATGATAGTGAAATTCCAACTGACTTTGAAGATAGTGCTGCAGTCCATTTAACACATCGTCTGGCTGAGTTAACCGGGCTGGAAACACGCCTGACCAGTTTAGGACATGTAATGAGAGGCGGTACACCATCAGCAGCAGATAGAATTCTGGCAACCAAACTAGGCACTAAAGCTGTCGATTTGATTGCTCAGGGTAAATCAGGTTTGATGGTTGCGGAACGCGGTGGATACGCAGTTGCAGTTCCATTAGAAGAGATTGCTGGTAATCGACGTATCATTCCTGATGATCATCCCTTGTTAGACAGTTTGAGAAGTTTGGGTATCTGTCTGGGGGAATAAGTGTTTTAGATTTTAACTTTGTTTTTAACTTTGTTTTTAACTTTGTTTTTAACGTAAGGTGCTTGCTGGAATTTCTTATTAGTGCGCCGGCAGGCTGGATTGATCTTTATAATGATAATTTATTTTGTTTAATCTGTTTCTCTTGGCATGGATGAATTTGCGATATTGTTTCACTACAAAATCTTCACGATTGCCGTTCAGTGCCAACACTTTATCAATTTCAACTTCTAATTGTATGATTTCAAACAATAATTTATCTGAGGCTTGATCTGTACTATCCATATTTCACCTGAGAATTTAAGTGCTTATCATCCATAATAATGTATTAATTTACGTAGTTTCAGCATTGTAAGTTGTTGAGCTGAAAATAGTTATTTGCTCCTGATTCATAAATTCTGCTGTTTTCTTAAATGAGAATTATGAATGAATGCGGAATGGTTATGCTTACCAATGATTATAGTTGTTTGCTTATTACGTGACTGTAGGAATTATCTTAAATTTATGTAGGAATATTTTTTTCTATATTTTGTTCATGTGTTGTCTGCACGTTTTGATTATTCTTTTAGATATTCTCTGATAAATAGAGGTAAAGTATCTCTTTAAGCAATTTATATAGTGCGCTATAATTACTGGCTTTTTTAATAATTTAAATTTATTGGTTCATAATAATGCCTGTAGTTACTCTACCTGATGGTTCTTCTCGACAATTTGACTCTGCTGTTTCAATTCATGACGTGGCTGCAGATATCGGCCCTGGTCTGGCAAAAGCAGCTCTTGCTGGAAAAATAGACGATCGCTTGCTTGATACTTCTTATGTCATTGATAGCGATGTGCAATTAGCCATTATTACAGAGCGTGATCCAGAAGGTCTGGAGATCATTCGTCATTCTACGGCGCATTTACTGGCGCAGGCTGTTAAAACATTATTCCCCAAAGCTCAGGTTACTAT
This sequence comes from Gammaproteobacteria bacterium, assembly GCA_013139395.1. GTDB lineage: Bacteria > Pseudomonadota > Gammaproteobacteria > GRL18 > GRL18 > GRL18. The sequence goes on from WTAX01000490.1 coordinate 3,843, forward strand.
TGGTCCCGTGATTGAAGATGGCTTCTTTTATGACTTTGCCTATGAAGAAAGTTTTACGCCGGAAGATCTGCTTGCTATTGAAAAAAAAATGGCTGAACTGGCCAAAGCAAACCTGACAATAGAACGCACTGTGAAGTCTCGTGATGAGGCGGTGAAATTCTTTCGTGATATGGGTGAAGACTATAAAGCTGAGATTATTGAGAGTATTCCAGCCAATGAAGATTTATCTCTCTATCAGCAAGGTGATTTTATCGACCTGTGTCGTGGTCCGCATATACCATCTACCGGCAAGATTAAAGCCTTTAAACTGATGAAACTGGCTGGTGCATACTGGCGTGGTGATTCTAATAATGAAATGCTGCAGCGTATTTATGGTACTGCATGGACTAATAAAAAAGAATTAAAAGCCTATCTGCATCGTCTTGAGGAAGCAGAAAAGCGCGATCATCGTAAACTGGGTAAACAGCTCAATCTGTTTCACATGCAGGAAGAAGCTCCAGGTATGGTGTTCTGGCATGACAAAGGCTGGATCATCTATCAGGAAGTCGAGCAATACGTTAGAAAAGTATTAAAACAACACAATTATCAGGAAGTGCGTACACCTCAGATAGTGGATCGCAGTCTCTGGGAAAAATCAGGTCATTGGGACAAATTCAGCGCCATGATGTTTACCACCGCATCAGAAAATCGTGATTATGCTGTTAAGCCAATGAATTGCCCCTGTCATATTCAGATTTTTAATACCGGCTTGAAATCCTATCGTGATCTGCCTTTACGCATGGCTGAATTTGGTTCCTGTCACCGTAATGAGCCTTCTGGTACTTTACATGGTTTAATGCGAGTCAGAAATTTTGTGCAGGATGATGCTCATATTTTCTGTACTGAAGACCAGATTCAAAGTGAAATCTCTGCTTTTATAGATCTGCTTTTTGACGTTTACAAAGATTTTGGTTTTACTGATGTATTAGTTAAGCTGTCAACTCGCCCTGAAGAGCGAGTGGGTTCTGATGAAGTGTGGGATAAAGCCGAAGCTGCTTTAGAAGCTTCATTAAATAGTAAAGAGCTGGACTGGGAACTGCAGCCGGGTGAAGGTGCTTTCTATGGACCTAAAATTGAATTTTCTCTGAAAGACTGTCTTGGCCGGGTCTGGCAATGTGGTACCGCACAAGTTGATTTCTCTATGCCGGGTCGACTGGATGCGCATTATATTGATGAGCATGGCGAAAAACAGGTTCCAGTGATGATCCACCGTGCCATTCTTGGCTCCTTAGAACGTTTTATTGGTATCTTAATTGAAGAATATGCGGGCAAGATGCCTTTATGGTTGTCACCGGTGCAGGCTGTCGTTATGGGTATTACCGACAAACAAGCAGGCTATGTCAGTGATTTTGTTAAGACACTGCAAAAAGCCGGTTTACGAGTTGAGTCTGATTTGAGAAATGAAAAAATCGGTTTTAAGATCCGTGAACATACTCTGGCACGAGTGCCTTACATTCTGGTTGCTGGTGATAGAGAGATTGAAAATAACTGCATTGCAGTAAGAACTCGCAGCGGTGAAGATTTAGGTACCATGACGGCAGATGAGTTGATTGCTAAAATGAACAAAGAAATACAACAATATGGTCTGTAATTGTCTATTTTTCAATCAATTCACGTAAGTTATTTACATAAGGCCGCTTTTGTTCACTATTTAGTTAAAGAATAGGGTGGCTTTTCGTTAAAAAGTTTACTAAAATATCGCGTTCAATAAAACATAAGTATAAATTGGTTAATTTTAGGAGATAAAGCCCATCGCAATCCCAAGAAGACAGTTTGATAAATCCAATTCAAACAAAACCCGTATAAATGATGATATTACCGCCAGAGAAATCCGAGTAATTGGTGCAGACGGGGAGCAAGCAGGAATTATGGGCCTTGCAGAAGCTAAAAAATTAGCCAGTGATAATGATATGGATCTCGTGGAGATTGCACCAACTGCAAAACCTCCTGTTTGTCGTGTGATGGATCACGGCAAATTTATTTTTGAGCAGAAGAAAAAGAAAGCTCAGGAAAAGAAAAAACAAAAACAAACACAGGTCAAAGAGGTTAAACTCAGACCCGGTACTGAAGAAGGTGATTATCAGGTCAAATTACGCAACCTGACTCGTTTTCTTGAAAATGGTGACAAAACCAAAGTAACAATAAGATTTCGTGGTCGAGAAATGGCTCATCGTGAGCTGGGTCTGGACGTATTGAATCGAGTTGCAAAAGATCTTGAAGAACTGGCCAACGTTGAACAACGTGCCAAGCTTGAAGGTCGTCAAATGACAATGGTTTTAGCGCCAAAAAGCAAAAAGTAGCAATCACTCACAAGAGGTCGTCATCAGGCTTTCTATAACTTGTCTATTACGTTAGGTAAGTGAGTCAAAGTATTGTTGTTTTACTTAGCTTTAGTGTTCATTTAATGAACAGACAAAAGCACAAATGCGTAACTATTTTAGAGGTGAATTATGCCAAAAATGAAATCAAAGCGCGGCGCTTCAAAGCGTTTTCGCGTAACAGGTTCCGGACGTATCAAACGCGGTAATGCAAACCGCAGCCACATCCTGACCAAAATGACTACCAAGCGTAAGCGTCATTTACGTGCTCCTGACTCAATTGATAAGTCAGATGCTCCCGCAATCAAACGTATGTTACGTTTAGTCTAATCATAGGAGCAGAGTAACATGGCAAGAGTAAAACGTGGTGTAACAGCACACGCTAAACACAAGAAAGTTATTAAGCAGGCGAAAGGTTATTCCGGTCGTCGTAAAAATGTCTATCGCGCTGCAGTCCAGGCTGTAACTAAAGCAGGTCAATATGCTTATCGTGATCGTCGTCAACGTAAACGTCAATTCCGTCAATTATGGATTGCCCGTATTAATGCCGGCGCACGTGAAAATGGTTTGAGCTATAGCCGCATGATCAATGGTCTGAAGAAAGCCAATATCGAAATCGATCGTAAAGTGCTTTCTGATATGGCGATTGCTGATAAAGGTGCATTTGCAATGATTGCTGAACAAGCAAAAGCAGCACTTTCTGCATAGCCTGCTTTTTCTGAGTACCTGCAATTGCAGGTATGATAAGAAATAAGTAAAAAACGTATCGTGTTCTGAAATAAACTTCTGATACGATAGGTATAAAAAAGGGAAGGGCGAAAGTCTTTCCCTTTTTTTGTTTTATATTCAAATTTTCAAAAGAACAGAGGTTACATGGTGGAAAACCTGGACAAACTGGTTGAAGCAGCCCAACAGGGTATTGAAGCTGCAGACAATATTGATGCACTGGAACAGATTCGTGTTCAATACTTAGGTAAAAAAGGTGAAATAACCGCTCTGATGAAAGAGCTGGGTAAATTATCAGCCGAAGAACGCCCGAAAGCAGGCCAGGTGATTAATAAAGCTAAACAATCTGTTCAACTTGCGATTACAGATAAAAAGACAGCCCTGCAGGAATCTGCACTGACTGAACAATTACGTTCAGAAACAATTGACGTTACTTTGCCCGGTCGTGGCGAGCAAATAGGTGGTTTACATCCTATCAGCCGTACCCTGCAGCGTATTGAATCACTCTTTGCCGAGATGGGTTTTGAAGTAAAAACCGGTCCGGAAATCGAAGATGATTACCATAACTTTGAAGCGCTCAATATTCCTGAGTCACATCCTGCACGTGCCATGCATGATACCTTTTACTTTGATCCGCATACCGTATTAAGAACCCATACATCACCGGTACAAATTCGTACCATGGAAGCTCAAAAGCCGCCTTTGCGGGTGATTGCTCCTGGCCGGGTTTATCGTTGTGATTCTGATGTCACCCATACGCCTATGTTTCATCAGGTAGAAGGCCTGATGGTTGATGAAGAAGTCAGTTTTACGGATTTAAAAGGTATTTTAGATGATTTCTTGAAACAGTTTTTTGAAAAAGATCTGAAAGTACGTTTCAGACCTTCCTATTTCCCATTTACTGAACCTTCAGCAGAAGCTGATATTGAATGTGTGATGTGTGGTGGTGAAGGCTGTCGTGTGTGTAGTCATACAGGCTGGCTGGAAGTTCTGGGTTGCGGCATGGTTCATCCTGAAGTGTTCAGACATTCAGGTATTGATAGTGAAAAGTACACCGGTTTTGCCTTTGGTATGGGGGTAGAGCGTTTGAGTATGCTGCGTTATGGCGTGAATGATTTAAGACTCTTTTTTGAAAATGATTTGCGTTTCTTACGTCAGTTTTCTTAAATGTTAATAATTACTTTATAAAGAATAAAGGTAACTGCTCAGTATCTTGTGTATAAATTAACTTATGAGGCCTATGGGTACTCGTTTTTTAAGCTTTGAAAACTCGCTGCGCTCAGACAGTTCAAAACTTAAAAAACAAGCATCCATAGACCTTTATCTGATTCAAGTTGAGTAGTTGCAAATAAGCTCGGGAAAGAATAAATGAAATTCAGTGAACAATGGCTTAGGGAATGGGTTAACCCGGACTTAAGCACAGCCGTATTAGGGCATCAGTTGACTATGGCTGGTTTAGAAGTCGATGCTATTGAGCCTGTAGCACCTGCGCATACCGGTGTTGTCGTGGGCAAAATCTTAAGTGCTGAAAAACACCCAGACGCAGACAAATTACAGGTTTGTCTGGTGGATGTCGGTGAGCTTTCAGAAGAGCCCTTACAAATTGTCTGCGGTGCCAAAAATGCGCGTAAAGATTTAATCGTTGCCTGTGCTATGGTCAAAGCGGTGTTACCCGGTGACTTTAAAATAAAGAAATCCAAGCTGCGCGGTGTGGTTTCTTTGGGCATGCTTTGTTCAGAAAAAGAATTAGGTCTGGCTGATAGTGCTGAAGGTATTATGGAATTACCCGAAGATGCTCCCATCGGTACAACGCTTAATGATTATCTGCAATTGGACGATGTCAGTATTGAATTAGGTGTCACGCCTAACCGTGGTGACTGCTTTTCAATCGCTGGTGTTGCGCGTGAAACCGGAGTCATGACTCGTAATGACGTCAAGTCAGTGGAGATCACGGCGCAGAAGGCTGCAATTGATGACAGTATTACTATTAATATTGAAGCCAGAGAAGCTTGTCCCCGCTATGCTGGGCGGGTGATTAAAAATGTTAATACTCTGGCAAAGCCCCCTATGTGGATGAAGGAAAAACTACGTCGTTGTGGTCATCGCTCTATTAGTCCTCTGGTTGATATTACTAATTTTGTCATGATTGAGCTGGGTCAGCCGATGCATGCCTTTGACCTGAATAAAATTCAGGGACAAATAAATGTAAGAATGGCATCACAAGATGAAAAACTCACCTTGCTTGATGGTCAGGAAATTTCTCTCAATGCCGATAATCTGGTTATTGCTGATAATGCACAGGCATTGGCATTAGCCGGTATTATGGGTGGTGAAAGTTCTGCTGTGAGTGATGAGACAAAAGATATTCTTTTAGAAAGTGCTTTTTTTAACCCGAAAATGATTATTGGTAAAGCTCGATCTCATGGCCTGCATACTGATTCTTCTCATCGTTTTGAACGCGGTGTGTCACCTCAGTTGCAAGTACAGGCTATAGAAAGAGCAACACAGCTTATTTTAGAAGTAGCTGGCGGTGAAGTGGGTCCTATTGTCGAGCAATCCTTCGATGACTATATTCCTAAAGCAAAGTCTATTTTATTAAGAAAAGAAAAAATTACCAGAGTGCTGGGTATTGAAATAGATGATGAAACTGTGAAAGATATCCTGACTCGTTTAGAAATGGATGTGCTAGACTGTGCTGAAGGCTGGCAGGTAACAGCACCTGCATTTCGTTTTGATATAGAGTATGATGTTGATTTAGTTGAGGAAATAGGGCGAATTTATGGTTATGACAAGCTGCCTTCTACTTTACCTCATGGCTCCATTGCAATGTCTGCCTGCCCTGAAGATCAAATTAATGAACTAAAAGTAAAAGAACTTTTAGTGAGTTTGGGTTATCAGGAAGCTATTTGTTATAGTTTTGTTGAGCCTAAAGCGCAAAACTTAATTACCCCTGATAATCCCGGGATTAAGCTGTCCAATCCCATATCAGAAGATTTATCAGTAATGCGTACCAGTTTATGGACTGGCTTAATTGGTGCTTTAGTCTATAATCAGAATCGTC
>WTAX01000207.1 GCA_013139395.1 Gammaproteobacteria bacterium
TGGTATTTAAAAACCATGATGTCAGGGAAATATTAATAAATTATTATATGGAGAACATCAATAAAGCCTTGTCGGCCGATGATTTTGACCAGGCAATAGCATATTCCATAAATATTATTGAAAAATACCCTGATTCTAAAAATCTTTCCGATCAGATGGAAAAGGTTCTGTCATGGAAAATCGAACCAGTGATAAGAGTGTCTCTTCATTAAGCAGCAGGTCTAATTGTTTTTCGATTGACAGGGGCTGAAACTTTTCTATACCCGCGTGCTGGTTTTGTGCAATGGCTTCAATGATTTGATTTTTTTTCCAGATATCATAGCCTTTATTCATTAGTAGAGGGGTCAGAATTATGGCCAGTAACAGGATGGGGGCAATGATCAGCCAGCGAGAGCGTTTTCGTTTGGCGGATAATTGAGGTAAATAAAGATCCTGAAAGAATTGCTCGGCGATGGCAGTTCGCTCATTCCTGTCAAAACTCAGACCTTTTAATATGGCCTGAAATTCAGCCTTTTTGAGTCCTTTAACAGGCTTGGGGTGCATCTTGTCCCGCTCTGCTTTAGTCGCCATGGCACCATTGAAAGCATGTTTACCGGAAATTAATTCATAGGCTACACAAGCAAGACCATAAATATCATCCCGAGGATCAGGGTCTTCATCCAGCAGCATTTCTACACTGGCATAGGCTGTTGAGACGGCACCCAGGCTGCCCGGGTCAAAGCGGGTTTTATCCCGGTCACTTTTATTGGATAGACGGGCAATACCAAAATCAATAACTTTGGCTTTTTTAGTCTTTGGGTCGTAAAAAACATTACCGGGTTTAAGGTCAAGATGGATAATGCCCTCATAGTGTGCATAGTTCAGTGCCTTACAAATGCCGCCAATAATAGGTTTTGCTTCATTGAGAGAAATTCCGTCCGGGTGTTGCTTGATAAACTCTTTTAGAGATATACCTTCAAGATATTCCATGACGATAAAGACTTCACTCTCATCACGATTGAGTTCATAGGCCTTGACGATATTGGGGTGAATGAGCCGTTTGTAGCGGGCAAATTCCCGAACCAGAGCTTTCAGAGCAAAAGGATGGCTTCTGATTTCATGGTTGATAAACTTGATAGCAACATATTTGTCCTTTGATTCACCAGCATCCTGGATGAGATCAATGGCTTTCCAGACTTCACCCATACCACCTTTGCCAATTCTGGAAACAAGTCGGTAAGTACCTCTGATGGTCTGTCCTACATGTATTTCTTTGTTTTCATCACCCTTGCTCCACTTTAAAAGTTCATCGAGTAGTGAGGATGAATGGGAATCAGTATGAGCTTCTGATGTTTCTTTTGTTGCAACAGATTCTGTTTCAGCCGGTGGAATAAAGATCCTTGTTTTTGGATCGGTTATGGTGCTGAATAATTGCTCTGAAAGCTCGGCAGGTAGTTCGGCTTCTGTAATTAAATCTTGAATCTCCGACAGGGATTGCTCGGATATATCCTCCATAGACGAGCGTAACTCATCAAATTTGTGTATCAGCATGTCGGCATCATAATCGCCTTGCTTGAAGGTTTTCAATGCCTGAGAATAATTATCCTTGTTAATCGCTTTTTTCATAATTGTCTGAGTATTTGTATCATTTAATCAATTTTATGTTAAACCGTCTGAGGACTCTCAACCAGAGAAGAGTCTGCTCTGGTTGCTTTGGCCAAAACGATAGTAACATTATCCCGTGCTCCACGCTGCAAGGTAAGCTCGATGAGTTTTGGGACTAGCTGTTCAATCGAGACAGTTCTGAGCATGTTTTCTATTTCAGCATCAGTGACTTCCTTGTTCAGACCATCACTACACAATAGGAATATATCATTATATTTAACTTCCTGCATTTGAGCATCGAGATATAATGATGTTTCTGCACCAATTGCATGAGTGAGTGATAGTGCATAAGGATAAGTTTCGGCTTCTTCAGGGCTGACTCCATTTTCCATAAGCATATTAATATTACTATCGTCATGAGATATCTGTTTAAGATGCCCGTTACGGAATAGATAAACCCGGCTGTCTCCAGACCATAAATAAACACAATGCCTGTCCCTGGCAATTAAAATCACAGCAGTGCTGCCGATGATTTCATCATCGCTGGTATCATATGCCATTTCAATAAGTGACTGATTGACCTTTTCCAGCTCGAGATAAACTCTTTTAACGGTAACACCAATATTTTTAGCTGTTTCTAATTTGTTTAAGGCACTAACAATCGCCTGACTGGCGAGTTCACCTGATTTATGACCGCCCATACCATCAGCTACAGCCCATAATTGTTTCTCAGGAATATTAGTATAGGCATCCTGATTGATTTTACGTATTTGTCCGGTATTGGTTTCACCGTATGACAGCCACTGGATCAGATTATTCATTTGATATCATACTGTCTGCGAGAATTAAGGAGCCCTTGTTCGCCATTCCAGCCCCATTGTTGCCAGTTACCGTCAAACATGGCAGCAATACCAGCAAATGGTGGTAGACCTTCACACACTAATAAGGAAGGTGTGACATGTTCCGATCCCATGGTCCACCAGACGCTATAGGCAAAACAGCATTCTTTGAGAACCTGATCAAGAAAACCGGGCATGAATGCAAATATCGAATCAGGAGAATCAAGGTTTAGATGATAAGCATGGAAGATTTTTTCTTCCTCTGTCTGCATAGAGGACAACTCCACATCAGCGGCTTGCTGGTTCATGATAGGCTGTATCTGGCTCAATGACTGTTGAAAATGATCCAGGATAAAATTATCTTCCAGGCAGGATAGTATCAGCGTTTCCAGTTGATCAAAACAAGCTCTGTTTTGTTCCAGTGTTATAAATGGATTGCTGTTTTCATCGCCCATCATACCCAGAGTCATGGGGTAGTATCGTCCGACTTTATCGACACTGGGCATGACAACCCCGGACCAGCCTGAGTTGCCGCATATGCCTGGTGATAATGCAAAACGGTATATTGGGCTGGTCAGATAATAATTCAGCCAGTTTTCACCTAATTGCCGGCGACTGCTGAGCACCGCTTCCTGTAACCAGGCATCCCAGGGGTTAATAAAGCTTTGTGGTAAGCTTTTGTTAATAAAGTCGCCATGTGTCGGCACTTTACCAAAATAGCCAATTTTTAAAGATTCTGTGGACATCTGAATGACTTTAACTCTGTTAGTTGAAAAGGATTAATTGCACTGCTGGCCTGAAGTTCAAATTCGACATATCGACCCTGGATCTTAATGACTATATGAAAAATAGTTGGGTTGGATGTTGGGGTGATACCCGCCAGGTCAAGTACCTGAAAGAATGCCCAGGGACCTTCTTTGGTGAAGCCTGAAAAACCTTCTTTAGGTGGTAAAAATTGTAGTCTCACCTGACCTGAGTTGCTGGGACCAGGCCAGGTCATTGCAACAGGGCGAACCGGCCCGTGGGCGTAGTTTAAAACCTGTCCATCAACATCAAGCATAAGTTGGGTGATTTCCGAGCTCATGGAATTTGGCTTAAGTTTAAAACTGATACTGGGTGTTTGTCTTCCCATGCGGAAGAAAATATTTTTGATCCTGTCGGCCCGTTGAAATTGTTCTAAGGCGGCAGAAGATATACCAGCAGTTTCATCACCAACTTTGTTCCAACGCCAGTTTTCTCCTCCTCTGTCCACAGAGGCGGCAAGATATTTATTAAAAAAAT